>JAAZCO010000056.1 GCA_012513235.1 Gammaproteobacteria bacterium | reverse complement strand
TGCTCTGTCTGGTAAAGCAGCGCGTATTAAAGAAAAACTGTCACGTTAATTCGTTCAGTGTTTCAAACAAGGCAGCCTACGGGCTGCTTTGTTGTTTCTGAGGTCTATATATCTGCAGTGCTGTGTTCTATAGCGTGTGGCATGCCGTACTTCAAGATAGCTATTTTTCCGTCGACGAGCCCATCCTGGGCTCAACTCCGGCGCTTCGCCATCCCTGGCTACGCTTGTCACAGCTATCTCGAAGTACTTGTCGACCATATCGAGTGTTTGCACTGATGTAGCATGGCTCGCTTATACTCATGCAATAGTGATTATTAGAAATAAGGTGTGATTTAAATGACGACTGATGCCTTGCCTGATTTATCTGCGTTAACGCGATTTCTAGATGCCGCTTGGTTGCAGCGCGGCTTGTCTGAAAACACACGCATGGCGTACCGCAGTGATTTAGAACACTTTGCCCGCTGGCTGCTTGAGCGGGGGGAGACCTTGCTAGATGTGCGTCGCGAGACTTTATTAGAGTATTTAAGCTGGCGCCTCGAGAATGGATATAAGGCGCGTTCCAGTGCACGTTTTTTGTCAGGTGCACGGGGGTTTTATCAGTACTTGCTTGAAGAAGGTTTAATTATTGAAAACCCTACCTTGCAAGTTGAGCTACCGCAAATTGGGCGCTCGTTACCTGATACCTTATCGGAAGCTGATGTTGAAGCATTACTCGCCGCACCGGATATTGAAGAAGTGTTGGGCCTGCGTGACCGCTGTATGCTCGAAGTGTTGTATGCCTGTGGTTTGCGCGTCACAGAATTGATTAGCTTGACCTTAGATCAGCTTAATATGCGCCAAGGTGTGGTACGGGTGATGGGTAAAGGCTCTAAAGAACGCTTAGTGCCGCTGGGTGAAACAGCTTTAGATTGGTTGGTGCTGTATATCAAAGAAGGGCGCGGCGAGTTGCTCAATGCAGCCTCAACCGATGTGCTATTTCCCAGTCAACGCGGCCAACAAATGACCCGCCAGACTTTTTGGCATCGCATTAAAATTCATGCGCAGCAGGCAGGTATCAGCAAGCCACTGTCGCCACACACCTTGCGCCATGCTTTTGCCACGCATTTGCTCAACCATGGTGCAGATTTACGCGTCGTACAAATGCTGCTCGGGCACAGTGACTTATCCACGACACAGATTTATACCCATGTGGCTAAAGCGCGCTTACAAGCCATTCATAGCGAGCATCATCCGCGCGGCTAAGTTTATGTATTAAACTCAGTTGCGGCTTAAATACGACGCCAGAGCCTTTAAGCAGGCTGTTGCAGCAGTTCATGCATCGCCTTGAGCACAGCATTGAGGCCGTTACTGCGTGAAGGCGACAGCTGACGGCTTAAACCGAGCTGTGCAAACCATGCAACCACATCGAGTTGAATGATCTGTGCGGCAGATAAACCCTCAATACGCAGTAATAACAAGGCTAATAAACCACGCAGTAAGCGCGCTTCACTGGCCAACTGAAAACGCAGTGGCTGAGTATCGCGGTCTAACATCAGCCACACACGGGTTTCACAGCCCTGTACTAAATGCTCGGCGGTACGCTGGGCTTCGGGAAGCTCATCAAGCTGATTGCCCCACTGCAACAGTAAGCGCGCCCGTTGTTCCCATTGCGGGCAAGCTTGAAAGTCGGCTATGGCTTGTTGTGCAGCCTGACTGAGTTCACTCACTGCAAAATCTCCAAGGCCTGATCTAAGGCGCTAAAAAATCGTTGAATATCATCACCATCGTTATACATGGCTAAAGACACCCGCAGCGCACCAGCGAGACCTAAGCTTTTCAGCAGTGGCATCGCGCAATGATGGCCTGCACGCACGGCTATGCCTTGCTCACCGAGTAACAGCGCGAGGTCAGCATGATGCACACCCGGCGCATTAAAACTGACCAGCGCGCAGTTGGGCGCACCAATGATTTGCATGCCGCGTTGCTGTAAACCGGCTAACACTGCCGCATGTAAAGCCGCTTCATGGCGGGTAACCGCTGCGCTATCCAGACTCTGCAACCAATCTAAAGTGGCGGCAAACGCGACGATATTCGCAGTGCTGGGTGTGCCGGGTTCAAAACCTAAAGGTGCCGGTAAAAACTCAGCGTGCTGGTAATCACAGTCGCGCACCATTTCTCCGCCAAACTGCCAATGCCGCAAAGCGTTCACCGCAGATTCTCGGGCAAAGAGAATACCGACGCCATCCGGACCATAGAGCTTATGCGCCGAGCACACATAAAAATCACAATCCAGTTGCTGCAGATTAGGGCGTTGATGCACCGCCGCTTGCGCACCATCAATCACTGTGTAAATGCCCATCGCACGGGCGGCTTGCAGTAACGGCGCTAAAGCTTGCTGATGGCCGATCACATTGGAGAGTGCGCTGATGGCCAGTATTTTGCTGCGCGCAGAGAGCTGAGCAATCGCTGCATCAATATCCACATG
>JAAZCO010000377.1 GCA_012513235.1 Gammaproteobacteria bacterium | reverse complement strand
CTCTTTGCTGAATTTGACAGCGCCCAAGCACATTATAATCGTGGCAATGCTTTAGCTTTGGCCGATCAGCCTGCACAAGCCGTACTGGCTTACACTCAGGCTCTAAACCTAGCCCCAGAGATGCTGGCGGCACAATACAATTTAGCAGTAGTGCAAGCCTACTTAGACACTCTCGAAGCCCAGCAGCCCGACACCAGCACAAGGGCAACCGCGCAAGACAGTGAAGCTGCTAGCAGTGCTTTAAACAGCGTAACGACCGCCACTGATCATCAAGGCACTGCACAGGCAGCCACATCAGATCAGGCTTCTGCAGAGGCAACCCAGATCACACCTGAGTCAAGCCACACACAATCCCCAGTAACGCACAGCAACCTTGCCAGCACCCCAGCTACTGCACCTGCTCAACCTGAAGATAGTCAACCTCAGATTCACTTGGAAAGCTGGTTAGAGCAAATCCCAGATAACCCAAGTGAATTACTCAAGCGTAAATTTTTATATGAGCAAAATATGCAGGAGACTGCCCAGTGAAGCCGCATTATCTGACCTCTTACCTCTGCGCTATAGTGCTCCTGTGTTGCAGCCAAATACAGGCAGCAACATTCCAGGCAACGGTTGATCGTACTCAACTCAACTCAGGCGAAAGTGTCGAGCTGATTTTAGAATCAGATGACGCCACACAGTTTTTGACTCCAGACTTAACCCCCTTAGAAAATCTTTTTAGTATTTTAGCCAGTAAGCAAGTCCAGCGCTTAAGCACGCAAACGCAAGCTGAGCGTAACGTCACGCAATGGGTACTGACCTTGCAGCCTAAGCGCACCGGCTCAGTTATTATTCCACCCTTGCGCTTAGGCCAGTTGCAAAGTTCAGCTATTAATCTGTATGTCAAAGAAGCAACCGAGCACAGTGTTACTCCATTAGAGCCGGTCTATATCGATACTCAGCTCGATCAAGAGTGGGTGTATGTTCAAGCGCAACTGATCCTGACTTTACGCATCTATCACGCCATCCCATTGTTTGCGGATAGTAACCTCACCCCTTTATTACTGGACAATGCCCGCGTAGAACAACTGGGCAAACCACGCACCTTTGAGCAGCATATCAACGGCGTACGCCACGGTGTAATTGAGATCCGCTACGCTATTTTCCCGCAACAAAGCGGCACTCTTGATATACCCGCGCAAGTCTTCTCTGCCACTTTAGCCGGCCACAACCCCTACTCTCTCACTCCTTTTACCGCGCGACCAGGCCAACGAGTTGAAGTAAAATCAGCACGCATTACCATCCAAGTGCAAGACATTCCCAGCAGTTACCCTGCAGATGCGCTATGGCTACCCGCGCAAAACATCAGTTTAAAGCAAGAGTGGACACCCAGCCTCAATGGCTCGATCACCGCAGGCAGCGCCGTGACTCGTGTTTTAACCTTGCAAGCTCAAGGCTTACCCAGCTCACAATTGCCCGAACTGCCCAGCACTCAGTCTGCTAACTACAGCCTGTATGTGGACAAACCTATGCTGAATCACCGTTATACCGAGCAGGGTTTATTAAGCCAGCGCGATGAACGCCAAGCCTTGATTTTTCAGAATTCTGGCAGCCAGAAACTAGCGGCAATTAAACTGCCATGGTGGAACACACAAACAGACCAACTTGAATACGCGCAACTACCCGAGCAAACCTTACTGGTATCGGCTTTACCTGCCAGCCAAAGTCCTTTGGAGATCACCACTTTAGGATCCGCACCCACGCTGTCGGTACTCAATCCAAAACAACTTAAGTTTTGGCAAATGCTGACAGGCTTTTTTATGCTGTTAAGCCTGTTGGGTTTTACCCTCTGGTGGCGCGCCCGTCATCAGCCTGCGGTGATTATCGCTAATAACAGTCAAAGCCAGCGCTCACTGCACGATGATTTAAAACGCGCTTGTTTATCCAATGACCCAGTCAGTACTCGTCAAGCTCTCGATGCTTGGGCCCGCCAACACCCAGAATCACTCGCTGATATGGCTGCGCGTGATCCAACCTTAAGCGACGCACTGGATACTTTAAACAGTGCGCTTTACAGTGAAAGCAACAGCCACTGGCAAGGCAAAGAACTCTGGCTGGCGATTGTGCAACTATCGTTTAGCACTGCAGAGAATTCTGATGACGAGACACAACTACCACCTCTATATCCGCCCTAAATCGCCTCTTCTCCAGTCATGTAGCCTATACTAGGACCAATGTTGGGCTTTCGTTACTGCTGGTAAAGCGGTATGGTTTATAGCATTTATAATCAATTTATGGTGTTGCACAGGATAGTGCAGCGTGTTTATTTTTATGACCTGCGAGTGGGATAATAACGACGATGGCTGATTTACCAATCGATGATTTAAATATTGCTTCTAACGTGACACTAATCACGCCTGAGCAACTCAAAGAAAAACTACCACTCACCGAGCAAGCCCTAAAGACTGTGTCGCATGGCCGCCAAGTCGTACGTGATATTTTAGACGGTACAGATCACCGTTTATTTATTGTGATTGGCCCTTGCTCTATTCATGACCTAAAAGCTGCGCATGAATACGCTGATCGCCTCAAGGCTCTTGCCGATGAAGTGTCAGATACTTTGTTTTTAGTGATGCGCGTGTACTTTGAAAAGCCACGTACCACT
>JAAZCO010000376.1 GCA_012513235.1 Gammaproteobacteria bacterium | reverse complement strand
GGTGAATGCGGGTTTGCCGGTATTGCCGATTTCTCACAATGCGGGGATGTTTTGGCCGAAAGCGGGCTGGGGCAAAAAGCCTGGGGTGATTGACGTGGTGATTGGTCCGGCGATGTACGCTGAAGGCGAGGGACCGCGAGCGATTGCGGCGCTTAATCAGCGTGCGTATGAGTGGATTGCGCAGGCGCAGTTTGATACTGGTGCGTTGAGTGCGGCGAAGTTAGCGGAGATTACTGGGTCTGCTGCTAAGCCCGCAAACGAGTAACAGGTTTGCTGAGCTTTTGCGTGTGGCGCACTGCGCAGTTGTTGTTTTTCCCTTAACGAACCCGTCCGGGGTTCGATGCGGGCGCTACGCCATCCATGGCTACGCTCGTCACAACAACCGCGCAGTGCTTGTGCAATATTGATGTTGCCTGCACGTGTGCAGCGAGTATTTCTGCGAATGTCTTGTGTTGTGCAATAACTGACGCTTAGGCTTAGTAAGACGAGTTGGGGGTGTGTTCGGGGTTGATTTCGCCTTGTACTTCGTCGGGGTCAACATCGTTGAGCCATAGGATTTCTTTGACGGTTTCGATGTGTGCGAGCACGGCTTGATAGTGATCGCCGTATTCATATTTGGTGACTTCAATGGCGTTGGGCATATAGCTGAAAGCAATTTTTAGGGCGTGCAACGCGTCGCTGTTTAGTTTCTCACTCATAGCAAACTCCTCTAATGGTTGGCGCCTGCACTCAGTGTGACTGAGATGCAGTCGTGGCCAAAAAATGATGGTGTCCTCATGGGCCTGAGCCTGCAACTCAAGTGCAAGGTCGATTCACCAGCTATGCTAACAAAGATTGAATATTTTTAGCAGGCAGCGCTGACTGTCGATTGGGTGCTATGGGTGTTTGCCTGTATCCTATTGGGTATTTCGTGGTTTTAGTTAAGGTTGATTATTCGCATGTCTCAAGCTCCTTTAGTTTTGGTTGACGGCTCATCGTATCTCTACCGTGCCTTCCATGCCTTGCCGCCGCTGATGACTTCGGCAGGCTTGCCCACCGGTGCGGTTAAGGGTGTGCTGAATATGCTGCGCAGCTTGCGTAAGCAGTATCCGGATAGCGTGATTACGGTGATTTTTGATGCGAAGGGCCCGACCTTTCGTGATGAGCTGTTTGTTGAATATAAAGCGCAGCGCCCGCCGATGCCGGATGATTTGCGTGTGCAGATTGAACCGCTGCATGACTGCGTCAAAGCCTTGGGTTTTCCGTTTTTATGTGTGGAAGGCGTGGAAGCTGATGATGTGATTGGCACCTTGGCCTACAGCAGTACCTTGGCTGAGCGTCCGGTGGTGATTTCTACCGGTGATAAAGATATGGCGCAGTTGGTCAATGATCACGTGACGCTAGTGAACACCATGTACAACACCACCCTGGATATCGACGGTGTGGCGGAGAAGTTTGGTATTGGCCCTGAACTGATTATCGACTACTTAGCCTTGATGGGCGATAAGTCGGACAATATCCCTGGCGTGCCGGGTGTCGGTGAAAAAACCGCACTGGGTTTGTTGGTGGGTTTGGGCGATATGGATGCGATTTATAACAATATCGACCAAGTCGCCACCTTGCCGATTCGTGGTGCCAAAACCTTAGGTAAAAAGCTCTTAGATAACCGTGATATGGCTTATTTATCGCGCGAGCTGGCCACCATTAAGTTGGATGTGGAGCTGGAACTCAATATTGATGACATGCAGATGCAGCCACCGCAAGACGATATTTTGATGGAGTTGTACGAGCGCTTACAGTTTAAAAGCTGGCAAGATGAAATCCGCCGCCGCAGTGGCGCAGCCAGTCAGCCCAAAGCCAAGGCTCAAGTTGCTGCGCAGGGTGATGATTTGTTTGCGCTGACTGCCACGGATACTGCAGAGGCGATCACCTCAGCAGCAGTGACTGCTACTACGGCTGCAGCACATGAAGTCGCGGTTGCGCCCGAGTATCAAGGCAATTGGCAGACGATTTTGACTCAGGAGGCCTTTGCCGATTGGTTGCAGCGTTTAAGCGGTGCCAAGCTGTTTGCTTTTGATACTGAAACCACCAGCGTCGATGCGCAGCAAGCGCGTTTAGTCGGTATTTCCTTTGCCGTGGCTGAAGGTGAGGGGGCTTATGTACCGCTGGCGCACAGCTATATGGGCGTGCCTGAGCAGCTGGACCAAGACACAGTTTTAGCGGCCTTGCGTCCACTCTTGGAAGATCCCGCAGTGATCAAAGTCTGCCAAAACGGTAAGTACGATATTAACGTGTTGGCGCGTTATGACATTCAGGTGCAGGGCGTGCGTTTCGATACCATGCTTGAGTCCTATGTACTCAACTCCACCGCTACGCGCCATAATATGGATGATTTGGCTCAGCGCTATTTAGACCGCAGTACCATTCGTTTTGAAGATGTGGCGGGTAAAGGTGCTAAGCAGCTGACCTTTGACCAGATTAATTTGGATGTGGCGGGCCCATACGCTGCAGAAGATGCGGAAATTACCCTGTGTTTACACAATCGCTTGAGCCAATCTTTGCAGGTGATTCCAGCGTTGCAAAACGTCTTAGACAGCATTGAAATGCCCCTTATGCCGGTGCTGGCGCGTATTGAGCGTGATGGCGCTTTAGTGGATGCGCATTTGCTTGGGCAGCAAAGTTTAGAGTTGGCCGAGAAGCTACAAGAGCTGGAGCGCAAAACCTTTGCCATTGCCGGTGAAGAATTTAATCTTGCCTCGCCCAAGCAATTGGGGGTGATTTTATATGAGAAACTCGGTTTGCCCGTGATCTCCAAAACCGCCAAAGGCCAGCCCAGTACTGCTGAAGCTGTCTTAGCCGAATTGGCTGAACAAGGTCATGAGTTGCCGGTGTTGCTGATGGAGTATCGTAGTCTGAGCAAACTGAAAAGCACCTACACCGACCGTTTGCCTGAGCAAATTAATCCGCTCACTGGGCGTATTCACACCAGTTATCATCAAGCCGTAACCGCCACCGGACGTTTATCCTCCAGTGATCCAAATTTACAAAATATCCCGATTCGTACTGCCGAGGGTCGTCGTATTCGTCAGGCCTTTGTCGCACCTAAAGGCTACAAGTTACTGGCGGCGGACTACTCGCAAATTGAGCTGCGCATTATGGCGCACTTGGCGCAAGACCCTGGCTTGCTGGATGCTTTCCGATATGATCGTGATGTGCATAAAGCCACGGCCTCAGAAGTGTTTGGGGTTGCATTAGAGGATGTCACCAGTGACCAGCGCCGCAGTGCCAAAGCGATTAACTTTGGTTTGATTTACGGCATGAGTGCCCACGGTTTGGCCAAGCAAATTGGTTGTGATCGTGGCCAAGCTAAAATGTATATGGACCGCTACTTTGCCCGCTACCCTGGTGTGCTGGATTATATGGAGCGTACTCGCGCGCAAGCCAGTGAACAGGGTTATGTGGAAACCATCTTTGGTCGTCGTTTGTACTTGCCTGATATCAACGCCAAAAATGCTGCTATTCGTAAGGGTGCTGAACGCACCGCAATTAACGCACCCATGCAGGGCAGTGCCGCCGATATTATTAAGCGTGCGATGATTACCGTAGATCAGTGGCTGCTGGATTCTGGTTTAGATGCCAAGGTGATTATGCAAGTGCATGATGAATTGGTGATTGAAGTGCGTGAGGATCAAGTCGATGCAGTGCGTGAAGGCTTGCTGCCACTCATGAGTGCGGGTGCCGATTTGGATGTGCCATTAATTGTGGAAACCGGGGTAGGGGATAACTGGGATCAGGCACATTAAAAATATTTAGCCGCCTTGAGGAACTCTCTGCACTTGAGCGCAGTCAGAGTATATGAATGGCAGAGTAAGTCATTCGTAACACTCCTTGATGTGTTGTATGTTGGCAGATATCTGAGCTTCCCCTAGCAGCTCAGATTTATACTCCGAATCTCTCCCCCCCAAATGAGGTTCGGAGTTTTTTTTGCCTGCAATTTGCTCGCGTAAAGTATCGACCAAAGTTGCTCTGTGTATTTCCCTCTGCTTTTTTTCGAATATTCATGTAGTATTTATATTTATGCACTACATGGCTTTATAGCCATTT
>JAAZCO010000375.1 GCA_012513235.1 Gammaproteobacteria bacterium | reverse complement strand
TGGGCTATATTAGCGCGCCTTGAAGACATCTAAGATGTTTTTAAGAACTGCGGTGAAGTGTCCGAGTGGCTGAAGGAGCTCGCCTGGAAAGCGAGTATACGAGAAATCGTGTCGAGAGTTCGAATCTCTCCTTCACCGCCACATACTTAATTAAGCCCTTGATTTTCAAGGGTTTTTTTTCGCCTGCTGTTTGCGGTAGACACTTTAGTAGACACCTTGGCGCATGTTTGCCTGCTAATTGCGCTAGGTCGTTTTTTTCTTACCCATCAGACACGCATAAAAAAGCCCCGCATATTTGCAGGGCTGTGAATACTGCTCTCCTGAATCAAGTGCTAGGCCAAAACTTCGCCTCAAGCGAGCCTTTGCCACCATAAAGTCGATCAACCAACGCTGACTTGGCTTGCTGTGACTGCTGCTGACGTGCAAGCGGCGTTACGGGGTTATTGCGTTTTTGCGCTGCTTTGTTTTTTGGCAGTTGAGTGCTAGCCAATCTCTGCTTGGGTTTTGCGTCCATAGCCAGTGCAGCGCAGGCGGCCTTCAGGTCTGTTGGCTTGCCTGCTGCGTCCACTAACTGCCATTTATGTTTGCCTTTTTCGCCCCGAATAAAGCGCCGGAGGTCATCTGCAAGTAATTGAGTCATCCGCTTTTCCGAACTGATCGCCTGATCTTGGGCTGTCGATAACGGAACAATGCCGTTTTCTTCTTTGGGTATGTTAAAACTGTAGGACTCTCTCATAGTAGACCCTCTTTAATTTCAGGAATAAAGCGCTCGGTAAAATGCGCGAACAACTGACGGCCATTTTCTACAACGTGCATAGGCTTATTAAAAGGCGAACGATTAACAGCAGGCCTAACAGTGCTGCCCACGCGGGCAATTTCATGCTTGAGCGTGATCATTGCTTGATTTGTTTTGTGTGAATGCTGTGTGAGTGCCTCGGTTGCTTGCTTGAATTGCTCGCATGCCGCGTAGTACTCATCAATCAATTGAGTTTCTGTGTCTGCGAGGCTCTGCGCTTCAATACACATAGCGGCAATCTCAGGCGCTGCGTCTTGCTTGATTGCTTCTTCTACTGCTGCTTGGTGCAATGGCAACTGGTCGTTGTATAGGCGCAATGATCTGCGCGTGCGGTCTTGGTTTTCTAGCTCTGCAAGACAACGGTCATCGTCACCAGCTCTCAGTGCCTCTTGATAAGCGATAGCATTGCGAGCTAATTGCGCCTCGCATTCGGTAATCTTTTTTACTGTTTCTCGGACTTTCGCCCTCGCCTTGTCTGCGTGTGTTTCGTGTGTCTCGGTCATGTCTTTTTCCTGAATTATTGGTTTTTTGAATAATTTACTAAGCACTTTTAAAGCCTTGCTCTTTAGGTAGGCACTCGCTCAAGTCATCAAACCACCGCTGATAGAACGCTTCGTCTATATCGCCTTCATCCAGCGGATTGCACCGGTCTGGTACGCCTGCCAGTTTTAGTACTGCGTTATAATCAAACCCATGCGCATTGCATAAGTCGTGCAGTACTTTGCTATGGGCTAACTGACGCGCAACGCATTGCTGTAGCTGCTCGTGCATAGAATCAAAGGCATCAATAGGCTGACCAGCATCAGGCCGTGCAAGGCTTTGTAGGCGGCTCAATGTGGACGCATATAGAAAGCACTGTCGCCAATACTCAGCAGTCCAAACCAGCACCACACTATGAAAAGCATCGCGCCATTCGGTATAGGCCGCATCAATGCAACTGTATTGCTTCCACACAACTGCACTACGGATCTTGTTGGCTTCTTCGGCATTCATATCGGCCATGCTTTGCAATGTAAGTGCGGCAAGCTGCTTGGGTGATAAGCCTTCGTATAATTTAACGCTGCGTTTTGTAAGTGGCTTCACTTTTTCATCTCCTGCAATTGCTCTAACTGAGCAAGGCGTTTTTCCAGCTCTGTGATTTCTAAAATCTTGCCTAGGTCTGCAATAGCTCCAATAAGCTGTCTACCACTAGGCACATCAATAATGCCTGCCGCTATCGCTTCTAAAACAGACTCAGCTTTTTCAGCCAGCGTCGAGCCATGCAAAGCAAATTCCACAGGATCAGAGGCTGCTTTCACCGGGGGGCTAATTCGTTCTAGGCATAATTTCAGTGCAGTCATATCACCATCTAAGGCGTGCTCAACCGCAACCTTGAAAAGCTCATCACCATGCGGCTCAAGTGCCTCACGCCACCGGGTAACTTTACCCAATGCGCCCTTGGGTCTGCCTGCTGGGTTGCCTGACTGACCAGCAGCGAAAGTGCCCTTCTCTGTTCTACTCATAGCCTGTAAATATCCAGTAAATAACTGGCTTCATTATAGCATTGCGCTATCGGATCGCCTAACACTGATTAGCTTTTGCTATTGCTGGGGGTGCTTATTCAAAACGCCACCCCTGTTCCGTTTGAACCGGCAAAGGGTGCGACTGCTGGTCGTGGGCTGCTCAGGCGATTAGTAGTCGTGGGGAAGTGAGACTTTTGGGCTGTCCACCGGCTGACCTTTAATTGATTGAATGCCGCCAATTAGCGAACCTGTTTTTAACTCTACTGATCCGATGAATTAGAACCGGCTGTGGATTGTTAGCCGTGACGATTACAGCAGATATAAAAAACCCCACGGCTAGGTGGGGCTGTTGGTTAGTGTTGAGTTATCGACTGGGGCGGATCGTAGTCATTAAGCCAATCGTCAACGCTTTGATCTTGTGGCGCTATTGGTGTTGTCGACCGATTATAAGTATTGATTGAATGGGTTGTATTAAAGGTATTAGAAGAGGGTAAAGCATCCTTACTTACTTCTTTACTTATTAACTTTAAACGCACTTTATCAGACACGTAGTTAGATTCGCCTGTATGCCGCGCATTGCTTGGCTTAGCTGGGTTTTCTATCCCCGTTATTTTTCCCCCGTTTTTCCCCACTTCTTCCCCTGTTTTATCCCCTACTTTTCCCCTGTTTTTATGTACTTCGGCGGCTGGCACCGTGACTGCTTGAATTGTGTTTTTATCTGCTGCGCCATCACTGACGCGCATGGTAAAAAATACAGTTTTAAGCCTGCCCATCACGCGGTGGAACTCGCTTAGATATTTCCTATCAGGCTCTGGTAGCTCAGCGCGTAACCATAATTTATACAGCGCCATCTTTTCAGTTATCCTGAATTGTTTACCCGATAATTTAGAACCTGCCTTACCTTGCGCGCTGTCTTTTATCCGGCCTCTGTCGACATTGTAAACGGCGTATACTTCTTCGCCGGTAGTCATACTCACAAACCTAAGAGTTGCGCCATCAGCTTTATGCTTGCCGTATGATCCGACTGTGTAGCCGATATATTTATAAAGAGGAATGCTAGCTCTAGTGGCCAATGCAAGCGCCAGCTCGTCACCGTGTAGCTTTAACCAGTCATCAGGTACATCAGCACCACTTGCTGGCTCAATGATAAGCCTGCCGCTTTTGAGTGCCACTAGATCGCCCCTTAGTGCGAGACGATCCAGTAACTCCATGACTCAGCCCTCACCCGACAATAGCTTCAGCACTTTTTTCCGGTCTTCCGCTGTTAGGCTGTAAACGCCATAAGTGCCCTGCAATCCGTCTGCGTCAACATACGAAACAATAGTGCAAGGTAGGTCTAAATGGTAACGATCACGCGCCGCTGTAGCCAAGTTCGGGGGGCGTGTAGTGCGTACTTTGCGCATCACTTCATTAGTACTCATCGGGCGCGATAGCAACGCTTCTAAGAATACTGTTTGCTGAGTTTTCTTCTTCATGATATCACCACGCGCAAGGTGAACGTTATCAGCGCCAGCAAAGCAAATGCCTGTTGAGTCGATGGGCTGTTTGCAAGTAGAATCAAGGCGCTGGTCAAAGCATCTAAAGCGTTCGGTTTACTTCGGTCGATCGGGCGCTTTTTCATTTCGCGCCCTCTCTCACTTGAAAATATACAGCAGCAATTAAACCCATCGCTGTGACTGTTATATGCTGCGAGGCAATGACCTTTGGCACTTCGTCCAGATCAAAACTGACTTGCCGCTGACCACTTTCTAGGGTTAGCAGTCCGCGCCTTGTGTAGGCTGTTAGCGGCGCCTTGGCGCGATAGATAAAATCTTCTAGCTCGGTCATTGGTCGCAAGTAATCGCCACCTAATACCATGCCAAAGGCTTTGGCTTTTTCTTCAACCAAGCCGAAAAACTTACTTTCTTCTTGGTCGTCTAAGCGCTCGAAAATCGAAAGGTTGTCGCAAGCCTCGTCCAATTGAATGCCGCTTAAGAGCTGGTTGAGCGCGAATGTAGCGAGCTGGTCTAAAGTGAATGTGCTTTTCATTTTGCGCACTCCCCAGCTAACCATGTTTCGATTGCAGCTAGGTCGTACAGGACAACCTGTCCTGTTTTCAGTGGTTGCGGGAAGTCTTCCTTTTTGCGCCAGCGGTGCAGCGTCATGGTGCTAATTTGGAAGTGTGCGGCGGCCTGTTTGGGGCGCGCTTTGGTGGTGGTTGTGATTTGTTTCATGTTATCGGCTCCAGTTGTTAATAACTGGTAACCGATTATTCACATATCAGGCTGGCATGCGGGCGTTGCTTGCCAACTGCGTTATCTGTTGAGCGGCTTTGTGATTCTCTTTCGGATAGTGTCGGGCTTGTCTTCTAGGTTATGCTGTTCTGCTATTCGCCTAGCAACTTCGTATTGTGAAAGGCGGGGGTTTTTTGCCCATACTTGATCCGCGAACCTCTGCCATTCATCCCATACCGGCTGTCTCTCATCTTGACGCTGTTCACCACTAGAAAAACCTGCTTTCTTTCGCTGCCTTTCTGTTTTGTTTGCAACGATGCGCTGGTTCATCAGATGCTGAATGAAGGCGGCTTGTACTTCGTCGGGTAGTCTTTCATGGGTACTGTGCGACAAGATATCGACTAACTGATTATCCTGCAGCGTAGGCTCAGCCGTAAGCTCTGCCTCAAGTTCAGGTGTGAGGCGCTCAGGGCGTTCTTTGCGGTAATACTCCAGCATCTCGGCACGCTGACGCTTAATCTCTTTTATTTCATGCGCGCTTTTATCAAAGTACAGGTCAATAGATATCGCCATTTTTAAGCCTCCTTGCGCAGCTGTATGACGTTACTGCCGGCTGGTCGTGTGACGTATTCGCCCCATGCTTCCATCAGCTCACGGCGGCGCTCTAGCAGGTCACCACGGCGATAAGCGGCTTCTACGGCGTTACCTATGGTATGGGCAAGGGCTTGTTCTACTACGATATTTTCATAGGCCGTCGTTTCGGCTGCCCAGTCTCTGAATGTTGAGCGGAATCCGTGTGGCGTGATCGTCTGGCCTTTCTCGTCACGCCATCCCATACGGTCTTGCTCGTACTTGGTTTCATCCATGCGACGGATCTTCATCAGCATAGTCATGTTGCTGACTGGCTTACCTGTAGTACGCCCCTCGAATAACAGGCCACTTTCTGTACGCGGAATTGTTGCAAGCAGATCAAGTACCGCTGAACTTAGCGGAACACGGTGTTCTTTTTTAGCTTTCATACGCTCAGCCGGTACTGTCCAGACGGCTGCTTCTAGATCAAACTCTGACCACTGCGCGCCAAGCACTTCACTGGTGCGTAGCGCAGTCAACATTGTCAGTTTTAACGCTATTGAGCTTGTGTCGTTTGCATCGCCCATAGATACCCATAACTGACTGACTTGCGGCCATGGGAGCGCTGGGTGGTGTCTACGGTCGTTTTTCTTATGGTTTGCAAGTAGCAAGTCAAGGTGGCCACGCCATGCAGCAACATTTTCACCTGTGCGCAACTTTCTAGCCTTGGCTGCATTCAATATCAATTCAATGCGATTGCGCACGCGGCTGGCAGTTTCTTTTTTTGTGTTCCATATAGGATTGAGTATTTTTAAAATATGCTCTGTCGTTACATCAGCAGGTGCTAAATGGCCAATCACCGGACTGGCATAAGTAGCTAAAGTATTTGCCCATTGCTGTGCATGTTTTGCGTTTGTCCAACTACTACTCTGCGCTTCAATGTAATCAGCGGCCACCTGATCGAATGTAATGGTTTCGGCCTTGATTGCTTCATCTTGTGCATTTCTGTGCGCAAGCGGATCAATACCTTTTGCAAGTAGTGCACGCTGATCTGCAGCCATCTGACGCGCATCTGCAAGTGTTACGGCATCTGTCGAGCCTAAGCCCATGCGGCTGGTCTTGCCATCGACCTTGTAACGGAAAAACCACGATCCCTTATTCTCTCCATTTACCTTTAAGTAAAGGCCGTTACCTGCAGCGTGTTGTCCTTTAGCGCCAGCTTTTAATAATGCCGTTACGCCTCTAACGCTCGTTGCTTTTATGCTCATGTGCTCCGCTCTCCAGTAGACACCCAGTAGACACTCTAGTAGACACCTTAGCCTTGATAATAGCTGTTATTGGGTGTTATCTCAAGGTGTGGGTTGTGGGGCGTGTTGTAGTGCTGGTGCGGCTTGTAGCGTGACTCTAAGGGGTTTTTAGTTATCGGTAGTTAGTTATGTAGGGCGGTCTCCTTCACCGCCATATTATAAAAAACCTCTGATTCGTCAGGGGTTTTTTTATGCCTGCTGTTTGCTGATCAATAAGAATCGAGCATGTCTTTAGTTTATAAGTACTAAGCCGATACACTCATTAGAAGACCTGCACAGAATCCGACATTTCACAGGAGTCACAGCATGCTACCACC
>JAAZCO010000374.1 GCA_012513235.1 Gammaproteobacteria bacterium | reverse complement strand
GCTCGCGGTCCCTCGCCTTCAGCGTACATCGCCGGACCAATCACCACGTCAATCACCCCAGGCTTTTTGCCCCAGCCCGCTTTCGGCCAAAACATCCCCGCATTGTGAGAAATCGGCAATACCGGCAAACCCGCATTCACCGCTAACGAACTACCACCACGGGAAAACTTACCCAACTCACCGGCTGGCATACGCGTACCTTCTGGGAAAATCAACACCCAGCAATCCTGTTCTAAACGCTCTGCACCTTGACTGGCCAATTGCTTAAGCGCTTGCTTAGGGTTATCACGATTAATCGCAATGGGTCTAAGCATCGCCATCGCCCAGCCAAAAAACGGCACGCGCAACAGCTCTTTTTTTAATACTTGGCTCAACGGCTGAAAATACGCCGAGAGGAAAAACGTCTCCCAAGTGCTCTGATGATTCGACAAAATCACACAACGCTGACTGGGAATATTTTCGATACCGGTGATGCGATAATCAATACCGAGTAAGTACTTCGAGAGCATGATGCCAAAACGGCACCAATACACATTAATAAAACGGTAACGCGCCGGAAAAGATAAAAACGGTGCAACAAATAAACTGATCACACACCAAATAAACGCACTTAAGCTCAACAACACATAAAAGGTGAGGATACTTAATTTGTAAAAAACGCCCATACTCTTTGGCCTTTAGCGTAGTAAATGATCTGCAACTGCTGATAAATCAGCAAAGATTAAAGTGTTATCCGGCAGCTGCTGGCTACGGGTTTTTTCACCCTTACCAGTACAGACTAAAACCGGTTGCGCCTTAACAGGAAGCGCCGCTTGCAAGTCACGCAAGCTGTCCCCCACAAACCACACGCCTTCCAGCGAGGTTTGATAATGTTCAGCCACTTGCTCAAGCAAACCCGCCAAGGGTTTACGACAGCTACAACCATCATCTGGGCCATGCGGGCAATAGGTAATCAACCCTAGATGCCCACCACGTTGCTGCACGGCATCGCGCAGCACTTGATGCATGGATTCGAGAATCGGCACAGTGTAATAACCGCGCGCCAAACCTGATTGATTGGTCGCTACCGCAACTGTCCATCCCGCCTGACTTAAACGCGCAATAGCATCCAAGGCTCCCGGTAAGGGAATCCACTCAGCCACTGTTTTAATATAATTATCGCAGTCGTAATTAATCACGCCATCACGATCAAGCACTATTAATTTCATTGTGTGTTCCTTAAAACACATGGGCACAGCTGCTGCCATGCCCACATGCTGTCTTGCAGATGATTAATCCAGTACAGAAATATCTGCAACACCTAAGAACAAACCACGCAAGTGCGCTAATAAAGCATGACGGTTAGCACGCACATCTTCATCATCAGCATTGACCATCACTGCGACAAAGAACGCATCGACCGGCTCATGCAAGCTGGCTAAACGCGTCAAGATATCAGTGTACTGACGCTCTGCTGCTAACGGGGTTACCGCTTGCTGCGCCTGCTTCAACGCTGCATACAGAGCAAACTCTGACGGGCTATCAAAGTAGCGCGCTTGCACTGCTTCGGCTTGGCTGTAACCATCTTTACCGAGCAAATTCGACACACGCTTATTCACTGCGGCCAAGGCTTGCGCTTCTGGCAGAGCACGGAATGCCTGCACCGCTTGTACACGCTGGTCAAAGTCCAGTGGTGACATCGGGTGTACAGCACGTACCGCTTGATAAACCGCGACATCAATACCGGCATCTTCGTAACGCGCACGCAGACGGTCAAAGATAAAGTCTTGCACTTTTTCTGCCAGACCTTGGCTGTCGATTTTATCGCCAAACTGAGCAATGGCTTTGGCAACCAATTCGGCCAAGTCCACATCCAAGTTCTTTTCAATCAGTACACGCAAGATACCCAGCGCCGCACGACGCAGTGCATAGGGGTCTTTGCTACCTGTTGGCAACATGCCGATACCAAAAATACCCACCAAGGTATCCAGCTTATCCGCCACTGCAACAGCAGCACCGGTTAAGGTGGTGGGCAATTCAGCGCCAGCACCGCGTGGCATATATTGCTCATTCAGTGCGATGGCGATATCGCCTTCTTCACCGTCGTTTTGCGCATAGTACAGACCGGCAATACCCTGCATCTCTGGGAACTCACCAACCATTTCGGTAGCGAGGTCACATTTAGATAGCAAGCCCGCACGCGCCGCATGCGCTGCGTTACCGCCAATTTTATCAGCAATAAAAGCAGCTAACTGCGAGACACGCACAGCTTTGTCGTAGACGCTACCCAACTGTGCTTGGAACACTACGTTTTGCAGGCGCTCGTTAAAAGCTTCCAACGGCTGCTTCTGGTCTTGCAAATAGAAAAACTCAGCATCGGTTAAGCGCGGGCGTACTACTTTTTCGTTACCGGAAATCACTTGTTGCGGATCACTGCTTTCGATATTGGCCACAGTAATAAAGCGTGGCAGCAACGCGCCATGGCTATCGAGCAAGCAGAAATACTTCTGGTTATCTTGCATGGTGATAATCAAGGCTTCTTGCGGTACTTCTAGGAAGTGCTCTTCAAATGAGCAGACCAAAGGCACCGGCCATTCCACCAACGCAGTCACTTCATCCAACAACGCCCTTGGCATAATTGCCGTGCCTTGCTGCTCAGCGGCTAACGCATTCACGCGTTTTTCAATCAGCGCACGACGCTCAGCAAAATCTACAATCACATAGGCCTGACGCAGGGCTTCAACATAATCACCCGGCTGATTCAGTGTCACTGCAGTGTTGTGGTGGAAACGGTGACCGCGTGAAGTACGACCAGCGGTTTGCGCCAAAATGGTGCAGTCCACTACATCGTCACCAAACAACATCACCAACCACTGGGTTGGACGCACAAATTCTTCTTTGCGCGCACCCCAGCGCATGCGCTTGGGTACAGGTAATTCATTCAGAGATTCTTCGACAATCGCTGGCAACAAGCTGACTGTATCTTGACCAATAATATGCTGCTCAAAACGCAACTTAGCGCCGCTGCGGTCAATCTCGCTGATATCCACACCGCACTTACGTGCAAAACCTAAGGCTGCTTTAGTCGGCTCGCCCTCAGCATCAAAAGCTGCTTGCACTGGTGGACCATCCATAGCTTGACTGCGGTCGTCTTGACGTTCTGCCAACTGGCCAATCCATACCGCTAAACGGCGTGGCGCAGCATACACTTGCACCTGACCATGGCTTAAACCTGCGGCTTTTAAGCCTTTAGTGATACCGTCACGAAAGGCATTGGCTAAGGTGTTTAGCGCTTTAGGAGGTAATTCTTCGGTACCTAACTCAACTAAAAAGTCACGTGCACTCATTGTTCAATCTCCAACTTAGCCAACACTTCATCACGTAATGCCTCAGGTGCCATCGGGAAACCCAACTTAGCCCGCGCTTCTAAATAACTTTGCGCTACGGCACGCGCCAAAGTACGCACACGTAAAATGTAACGCTGACGCTCAGTCACAGAAATCGCCCGACGTGCATCCAGCAAGTTAAAGGTGTGAGAGGCTTTTAACACCATTTCATAGCTGGGTAGCGGCAGATTCAACAGGCTTAAACGACTGGCTTCGCTTTCATAGAAATCAAACAACTCAAACAATTTGTCGACGTTGGCATGTTCAAAGTTGTAGGTCGATTGCTCCACTTCGTTCTGGTGGAACACATCGCCGTAAGTCACTTTGCCGAACGGGCCATCGGTCCACACTAGGTCGTAAACTGAATCTACACCTTGGATATACATGGCCAAACGCTCAAGACCGTAAGTGATTTCACCGGTCACTGGGTAGCACTCAAGGCCACCCACTTGCTGGAAGTAAGTGAACTGAGTGACTTCCATACCATTGAGCCAGATTTCCCAGCCTAAACCCCAAGCACCGAGAGTCGGTGATTCCCAGTTGTCTTCAACAAAACGGATATCGTGCACCAAGGGATCAATACCAATATGGCGCAGCGACTCTAAGTACAGCTCTTGGATATTGTCGGGATTGGGTTTAAGCACCACTTGGAACTGATAATAATGCTGCAAGCGGTTGGGGTTATTACCATAACGGCCGTCAGTTGGACGACGCGAAGGCTGCACATAGGCAGCGTTCCAGGTTTCTGGACCTAGAGCGCGTAAAAAAGTAGCGGTATGGAAGGTACCAGCACCCATTTCCATATCGTAAGGTTGCAATACCACACAGCCCTGCTCAGCCCAAAAGCTCTGCAAGGTGAGAATCAGATCTTGGAAGGTACGCACGGGGGCGGTTGTCTGGGTCACGTTATATATCCACTATTAAAGATGGGCAGAAAGTCCAAGAGTATACCTCAAGGATGCGCACTCTCGCAGCGGACATTCGTCGCTGTAATGCACATTATTGCGACTTAATGACTGAAATTACTTATTAAGTCGTTAAATGCATGCTGCACTGTCCTTGCTGCTTTGCCAATAGCCGTGACTTTTCTGGACCTTTCTCGACTGTACAGTTCCCAACCGCGCTATGCCTTGACCCCTTAATGCAAACACTCTAAAACAAGGGCTATCTTGATTGCGGGCTCAATATATTATGTCGAATAACACTCCAGTCGCAGCATTAAGCGACTTATTTAGCGCGCAACAGCAAGATTTTAACGCACAACTGATGCCCAGTGCCGAGCAGCGTATCGTATGGTTGCAAACATTACGTAAGGTGCTCGCGACTGAGCAGCACTTGATTGCGGAGACTATCAGCGCTGACTTTAGCCATCGCAGCCATGATGAAACCCATCTAGCAGAGCTGATGCCCAGCCTAGAAGGCATCGATTATGCCTGTAAGAATATTCAACGCTGGATGAAACCCTCAAAACGTAAAGTCGGCTTAGCCTTTCAGCCCGCTTCTGCGCAGGTGGTGTATCAGCCGCTCGGTGTGATCGGGGTGATTGTGCCGTGGAACTACCCGCTATTTTTAAGCATCGGCCCACTGACTGGAGCTTTGGCTGCGGGTAATCGGGTTATGATCAAGATGAGTGAACACACGCCGCATACTGCACAATTGCTGAAAGAACTTTTAGGCCGTGTCTTTTCTGAAGATTTAGTCTGTGTAGTGCAGGGCGAAGTCGATGTGGCGGTGGCCTTTGCCGAGCTACCCTTCGATCACCTGTTGTTTACCGGCTCCACTCAAGTGGGCAAACAGGTGATGCAGGCGGCAGCAAAAAACCTGACACCAGTCACCTTGGAGTTGGGCGGTAAATCACCGGCTATTATCAGCGCCGATGTGCCCTTAGCCGATGCCGCCCAGCGCATTGCTTTTGGTAAAACGGTGAATGCCGGGCAAACCTGTGTGGCGCCGGATTATATTTTAGTGCCTGAAGATCGCGTAACTGATTTTGTCGCCGCCTTGCGCACTGCCGTACTTAAGTTTTATCCAAAGCTGGCTGACAACCCAGACTGCACCGCAATTATTAATCAACAGCATCGACAGCGTTTACAAGACACCATTGCCGACGCTGTGAATCTGGGTGCTGAAGCGATTGCCATGCATAGCGAAACACAGGATCAACGCTTACCGCTGACCTTACTACTGAATGCCACCGATGAGATGCGCGTGATGCAAGAGGAAATCTTTGGGCCTATCTTGCCCATTGTCAGCTATAAATCACTGGATGATGCCTTAGCCTATATTCGCCAGCGCCCACGGCCTTTAGCGCTGTATTACTTTGGCTATCAGCGTGCTGAGCAGCAATACGTTTTAAATAACAGCCATGCCGGCGGCGTCTGTATCAACGATACTTTGCTGCATGTGGCGCAGCATGATTTACCCTTTGGTGGTATTGGTCCCTCAGGTATGGGTCATTATCACGCCCATGAAGGCTTCTTAACCTTTAGCCATAGCAAAGCCGTTTTTAGCAAACAGCGTTTTAATGCCGCCAAATTGATTTATCCGCCCTATGGTGGCTGGCTGCAAAAGCTGATTTTAAAGTTCTTTTTGCGCTAAGACGGTGGAACCTCAACATGCTCAATACCACTGCTAACGTCGATGTCTCTCGACGTGGTTTTCTTAAGCTCAGTGCTACAGCGGCAGCCACCTTAACTGTACTCAGCCTGTCAGCCAATCTAACCGGCTGCAGTAGCGAGCAAGCCAGCACTGGTTTTCTCGTGCTGCGCCAAGAGGATATTGTCTGTTTAAGTGCACTGCTGCCGGTGCTGTACAGTGGCGCAATACCTTCCGCGCAAATGCACAGCCATGTGCAGGCAGCACTCACTGCCATTGATCAAAATTTAGCCCACTTCTCACCTAGCATGCGCAAACTGACATTAAAGCTATTCAATACTCTCAATAACCCACTCACCCGCGGACCACTGACAGGTGTTTGGAGTTCTTGGTCGCAAGCATCGAGCGCTGACATTCAACAGTTTCTTCAGCGCTGGCACAACAGTCGCTTCGACTTATTAAAGATGGGGCATAACGCTCTATTGCAGTTAGCAATGCTGGCTCATTACGGGCAAGCAAGCGCGTGGCAACACTGTGCTTATCCAGGACCACCACGACTGCATTAATTCTGACAAAGCTACAGCGCACGCTTGAACAACAATAACCTAGAGAGTTTTTATGGCAATTCCAGATCCTTTCCGCCAAGGCATAGATAACGGCTGGCAGGTGCAAAACGCCTCGCTATTAGAAGACGATCTGCAACTGGATGTTGATGTCGTCATTGTCGGCAGCGGTGCGGGTGGCGCAACCAGTGCTGAGCTATTAAGCGCTGCCGGTTTGCGGGTCTTGATTGTCGAAGAGGGTCCATTACGCACCAGTACTGATTTTAAAATGCAGGAACCTGCCGCCTACTCCGAACTGTACCAAGAAGGTATGGGGCGTATGAGTAAAGATGGTGCCATTACCATTATGCAAGGCCGCGCGGTGGGTGGTACTACGCTCATTAACTGGACCTCTAGTTTTCGTACTCCCCCAGAAACCCTTAAACATTGGGCCAGCGAGCACGCTGTCAGTGGCTTAGACAAAAACACCTTACAACCTTGGTTTGCACAGATAGAACAACGCCTTGGCGTTGCACCTTGGCAGATACCCGCCAATGCTAATAATGCAGTGATCAAACGTGGCTGTGAGGCGCTCAATCTGGACTGGGCAGTGATTCCGCGCAATGTGCGTGGCTGCGCCAATTTAGGGTATTGCGGTATGGGTTGCCCGATTAATGCCAAGCAATCCATGCTGGTCACCAGTATTCCCGCCAGTTTAGATAAAGGTGGTCGTCTGCTCTACTTAGCCCGCGCCGAGCGCTTAATTATTGCTAAGGACCGCGTACAGCAACTGGAATGCCATGCGTTGGATGCCCGCGGGGTTGAAGGTACTGGCCACACAATTATCATTCGTGCCAAACACTATATTCTCGCTGGCGGTGGCATTAATACACCGGCGATTTTATTACGTTCCAAAGCACCCGATCCGCATCAGCGTTGTGGCAAGCGTACCTTTTTGCACACCACCAACTTTTCCGCAGCGCAGTTTGCTGAGCCAGTCAATCCTTTCTACGGCGCACCGCAATCCATTTACAGTGACCATTTTCAATGGCGTGATGGCACAAGCGGACCTATGGGTTACAAACTGGAAGTACCACCTTTGCACCCGGCCTTTGCCGCAACTATTCTGGGTGGCTATGGTGAAGTCAGTGCACAACGTATGGCGCAACTGCCGCACACCCATATGATGATTGCTTTAATGCGTGACGGTTTTCATCCCGATAGCGCCCGCGGTACGGTGGAATTGCGCAGCGATGGCAGTCCAGTGCTGGACTATCAGATGACGCCTTATACCTGGGACGGCATTCGTCGCGCCTATTACAGTATGGCTGAGATTCAGTTTGCTGCCGGTGCGCAAAAGGTTTTCCCCGTGCATGCTGATGCTGATTATGCCAGTGACTTAAGCAGCACGCGTAAGATGATCGCAGGCTTAGATTTATCCTTGTACCGCGCCCGCCTTGGCAGCGCCCATGTGATGGGTGGTTGTGCCATGAGTGACGATGCAAAATTGGGGGTCAGCAATAGCCTAGGGTTACATCATCAACTGGAAAATCTATCGATTCACGATGGTTCTTTATTCCCCACCAGCATTGGCGCTAACCCACAATTATCCATTTATGCGCTGTGCGCTTTACTGACGGACAAACTCATCCAACGTTTAACCCTTTAGGATCAAAAAGAGTGCCTAATTTATTGGCTACTGAGTCTAGCCACGCGTAGACTTCCCACAGGCTCTAGGCTTTTAGACTCAGAGCTGATAGTTATAACACTACACCTTCCACGTTTTACCCTCGCGGGGCTGCACATGTCTGTTTGGAAATCATTCCGCTCGTTATATTTCGCCACTTTATTAATGCTGCTGGGCTCAGGCTTACTGAGTACTTACCTTGCGCTGCATGTTGCTGAACGGGCAGACGGCATCTGGGTCGGTGCGCTGATGACCGGTTTCTATTTAGGTTTAGTGTTGGGCGGTAAAATCGGTCACCGCTTAATTGCCCGCGTCGGCCATATTCGTGCTTATGTTGCCAGTGCCGGCTTTGTCACTGCAGCCGTGTTAATCCATGGGTTAACTGACAACCTGCCCGTATGGTTACTGCTGCGGGTGCAAGTTGGCCTGGGCATGATGTGTATGTATATGGTGGTAGAAAGCTGGCTCAATGAGCAAAGCACATCTGACGAGCGCGGCATGGTCTTCTCCGGCTACATGATGGCTTCGTACCTAGGGATGGTCTTAGGTCAGCTGGTATTAGCAGCAGTGCCGGGTTTAGACGCTAACTTATTACTCTTTGTCGCTCTGTGTTTTGCGTTGTGTTTAGTGCCGGTGGCTTTGACACGTCGTATTCACCCAGAGCCTTTGCATCCCGCACCCTTGGAGCCACGTTACTTCTTTCAACGTGTGCCCTTATCGATGATGACTGGCTTAGCGGCTGGAGCCATGGTCGGTGCGTTTTACGGTCTAGCGCCTTTATATGCCAGCCGTATTGGTTTACCCACACATATGATTGGTCTATTTATGGCCGGTTGTATTGTCACAGGTTTAATTGCTCAAGGACCGCTGGGCTGGTTATCTGACCGTTTTGACCGCCCCACTTTAATTCGCGTATGCAGTGCGATTTTAATGTTGATTGCCCTGCCCCAGGCCATCTGGACTGACTTACCTTTAGTCTTTGTGTTTATGGGTGGCGGTGCCACGGCTATGTTGTTTTTTAGCTTATACCCACTGGCGGTGGCCTTTGCTAACGATAACGTTGAAGCTGAAAAGCGTGTGTCACTCACCGCAGTGCTACTGACAACCTTTGGTGTCGGTGCAAGTATCAGTCCGGTGCTGATTGGTGCGCTGATGAAAACCTTGGGGCCTAATATGCTCTATGTTTCAATCAGCTTATTTGCCATGTTTATTACCATTTGCGTGCGCCCACAAGTGATTACCGGTGACAACGTCAGTGATGAAGCACCCTTGCAGCACATCTTTATGCCCGATGGTATTAGCAGCTCGCCTTTAGCTGCGGCACTGGATCCGCGTATTGAGGAAAGTCATGTCCAAGAGCAGATGCAAGATAGCCCGCTGAGTGATGTTGCCGATGACTCAGAAGAACAGCATTTCTAGCGTCAAAGGAGCAACTCAAACCTGATGATGCAAAGGCTCTAGCCAGCACTGCAAAATGCCGTACTGGCTAGAATAAATGTGGCAACCTCAACCACTATGTTTAGGCTTGAGAGGCAAACATCAGAGTATCCGCAAAACCGCTCGCGACCAGTTGCAGCATCATCTGCTCTTTCAAGGGCGGCGCAAACAAATACCCCTGAATCAAATCGCAGCCCATGGCCTGCAAGAGCTTAAACTGTTCAGGTTCTTCAACGCCCTCGGCAACAGTTACAAACTCAAAGTTACGGGCCATATCAATCACAGTGTTGGTTAAACGCTGATCCTGATTATTGATATGCATTTCAGAAACAAACGCTCGGTCAATCTTAATCACCGATACGGGCAGTACTTTTAAATAGGCCAACGAAGAATAACCCGTGCCAAAATCATCAATCGCAATCCCAAAACCTGCGGCGGCTAAACGCTGTAATTGCTGCATCGCCAACTGCATATCGTGCATCAAGCCCGACTCAGTCACTTCGATTTCTAAGCTGTAGGCTGGCAAGCCTGCTTGCTCAGTGGCAGCAATTAACCAGTCGGCAAAATCAGGCTGCATCAATTGTGCGCTAGCCACGTTGATCGCTACAGTGAAGTGCTCATCTACCGCTTGCTGCTCGCGCCAGCGTACTTGCGCAGCTATTGCCTGCAGCGCTACCCACTTACCAATGCTGATGATGTAGCCTTTAGCTTCAGCAATGGGAATAAACTCAACCGGTGACACGCGGCCAAAGTCTGGGCTGTCCCAGCGTAATAAGGCCTCAACACCTCTGACAGCACCGCTGCGCACATCCACTTTAGGCTGATACAGCAAATGCAATTCGTTGTTCTCAATCGCCATCTGCAAGCCATCACTGAGCTGGCTAATGCGCTGTAAATTTTCTTCTAAATCTTGATTGTAACTTTGCCACTGGCTGTCCTCTGCCGGCAAAGCAATCGCAGCGGTACGCACAATTTGCTCGGGGCTGCGCCCAAAACCCGTACAACTGACACCGATGCGTGCACGTACAGACACACTAAGCTGGCGTAAAGATATCGGTGCTTGCAAGGCTTGCAGTAAACGTACAGAAAGCAACTCTGCTTGGCTGTGCGTTGCTTCAGCGCCATATACAATAACCCACTGATCGGTACTCCAAACACCCAGTAAACGTAGCGGTACATCAGTTAATGTCTGGATGTGTGCACTCAGCGCACAGAGGGTCTGATCCATGATGTCATAACCGTGCAAGCGACCTATGTCATCCAGTCCCTCAAGGGCGATAAAGAATGTCAGCAAATCGTTTGTATCACTGCGTAATTGCTCGATAGTTTCTAAGATCACCTGACGATTGGCCAGCCCAGTCAAGGGATCTTGGCGCGATAGTATTTTCAGCTCACGTGTGCGCTCGGCGACCAAGCTCTCAAGCAAATTCGCTTTTTCACTGCGCTCACTGAGCAAGCGTTGCAGTTGTAAAGTGTTATGAATACGTTGCAGCACTTCAATATGATTAAAGGGTTTGGTTAAAAAGTCTTGCGCACCCAGTTCCAAGGCTTGATGGCGTGTTTCCTCATCAATTTGTGCAGTTAACACAATCACTGCCGGCACCTGCTCGCCCCAGGTCGTATTGAGGCGCTCCAGTAGTTCTAAGCCGCTCATACCGGGCATGCGAATATCCAACAGCATTAAATCCGGACGTTTGCTGTGGATGCGCGCTTCAACTTGTAGAGGGTCTGTCATGCCCTCTACCATTGTATAGCCTTCGTCTTCGAGCAAATCCATCAGTAACTCGACATTCACTGGGTTGTCATCAACCACTAAAATATCTGCAGTACTGAAGAGTGAACTTAAGGCGGTCATATATTCTCCTGTTGCGCTAAAAGTTGCTGCATGTGCTGCGTTAGCGCCTCAATATTAAACGGCTTGGTATAAAAGCCGGCAAAACCAAACTCACTCGCAGTGCGCTGATCTTGAGCAGCATGGCTGGCAGAAACAGCCAGTAGCGGTATTGAGCCTGTCAGTGGATTGTTGCGAAGCATGCGCCCGAGTTGCAGGCCATTGATATCGGGCAAATCGCAATCGAGTAATATCAAATGCGGTTGCTCTGAGCAGGCCACTTCAAAGCCGGCTTCAGCTGTGCCCACGCAATATAAATCCATATCAGCGAACTCAACAAATAGCTCCTGCATCAAGCGCTGACTTTCTGGATTATCTTCGACATAGAGCACTTTGAATTTTTTAGCAGTGGACGCTGCGGACTGAGTGGGTGTTGTTGATGTATCGAGTGTGGCTGGCAACTCCATGCTCAGCAGCGGCAAATCAAAGTAAAACTCACTGCCCTCACCCTCGACAGATTTCACCGAAATATCAGTGTGCATTAACAGCGCCAGCTTACGTGTTAACGCCAGCCCCACGCCTGCGCCTTCAATGCTGCTATGTTCTGCACCTAAGCGATTAAAGGGCTCAAATAACATCCCCAGCTTTTGGGCATTAATGCCAATACCTGTATCGCTAACACTGATATGCAACAGATGTTCGCGACGCTCGCAGGTCAATGTGACTGAACCATGGGGCCGATTGTATTTAACTGCATTACTTAATAAATTAATCAAAATCTGTTTCAGGCGTGTGTAATCTGCTTCCACAAAACAGTCATCGGTATCATTCATTTCGACCTGCAAATCAATGGTATGACTGGCCGCCAATGAACGAATGATTTCTAAGGTGTCATCAATCACATCTTGCAGTTTGACCGGCTCCAGCGAGACAGGAATATGCCCAGACTCAATGCGTGCCAAATCCAAAACTTCATTGATTAAGTTTAATAGATGATGACCACTGCGCAGTATTTGCTGCACTTGGCGCTGCTGTCGCTCTGCCAAAGGTTGTTTGCCATTGCCCAATAACTGGGCAAAACCTAAAATCGCATTCAGCGGCGTGCGCAACTCATGGCTCATAGATGAGAGAAACTCAGTTTTAGCCTTACTCGAATGCTCGGCTAAATCACGCGCTCTTTCTAATTCTTCAGTAAAACGTTTTTGCTCATTTAACTGTCGGTACAAATTAATCAGCAAAGCACAGGTTGAGTTAAAGGGCTTTAACCATTCCACCAATGCCTCGTCATACTCTTGTTTGGCATTGGCAATGGCATACATGCCGATCACTTCACCGCGATCAATAATGGGTACACCCAAATAACGTTTTAACTCAGGATGGCCAAGCGGCAAGCGTCCGCCACGCTCGTCAGTGCTCATATTATTGCTCAGTACCGTTTCCCCACTGGCAAACACGCGCCCTAACATGCTCTCTGGATTACTCAGCAGCATTTCACCATCACGCAATTGCTTCATCAGCAAACGCGTGGGCTCATTCCAGGATAAATCACTGATGGCATGTATTTTTAACGCGGGAGAGTCATCTCGAGTAATCACTTCACCAATTAACGCGTACTCACTGTGCGTCAGGTCTTTGAGTGCTTCTTTTAAAAACACCCACAGCGTATTGCCCGATACCAATGCGTGGTAATCCGTCAGCCCGCGGTGCAACACCTGCAATAATGCACGCTCATGCTGCTCACTCTCGCGGGCAGCGGCCACGGCACGTAAATCAGATAAAATACCAATAAACTCACGCTCGGCAGGGTTGGTTTGCGTACTGTCGTACTCAACTTCACTGACGGCTAAATGCACGGGAATCTGCGTACCATCTTTATGCTGTGCAGCCACTTCACGACCAATACCAATCACGCTTTTCTCGCCGGTGGTCTGATAGGCCGATAGATAACCATCATGCTGTGAAGCCCAACGTTCAGGCATCAACATTTTCACATTCTGTCCGATGACCTCTTCAGGTCTATAACCCAGCATATTTAAGGCGAAATCATTCAACTGCAAAATCCGACCATGCCCATCGATATGCACAATACCGGCTGCTGCGCTTTCAATAATAGCGGCATAGCGAGCATTGGTCGCAATACTCTGCTGAGTTTGCTCAGCCAATTGAATAGTACGCGAATGCAAATACAGCAGTTGTTCAGCTTGGCGCGCCAACAAAATCAAATGATGTTGATCTGCCTCTGTTAATTGGCGTGGCTGCGTATCAATGAGGCATAGGGTGCCGACATTGAGACCATTTTCCGCACGAACAGGCACACCCGCATAAAAACGAATATAGGGCTCACCGGTGACTAAACTGGTGTTTACAAAACGCGGATCTAAATAGGTATCTTCAACAATAAAAATACTATCAGACTGAATAGCATGGCCACAAAATGAATCATGGCGCGGCAGTTCACAGGCGCTCACACCAATACGTGATTTAAACCATTGCCGCTGCTCATCCACCAATGACACTAAAACAATCGGCACATCAAATAAGCTCGCCGCCACTTGCGTGAGGTTATCAAAGGCAGGATCAGCAGCCGTATCGAGAATTTGTAGATGATGCAGCGCTTTTAAACGCTGCATTTCGGTGTATTGCAATGATGCTTTCAACATGAAACCCAACCTCAACGATAAACAGCAAGGGCTATAGCTAGAGCGCTCGCCCATACACATCAGCTTGAGCAGGCAACACATACACTGCATACAAATCTGACAAACACTGCACAGCTCTTTAGAATAAGCTTCTTATATTTTTTTACACTACTAAAATGCATACATTACGCTTAATGCACACTGACGACCTGCCTGAGATCATGGATATCCAACTTCAGGTCTACACTGATGCACTCCAAGAAACGTCACAGGTTATTGCCCAACGTCTTGAACAAGTACCCGACTTAGCGATTGTCGCTGAAGACCAACAAGGGATTTGCGGTTATTTATTCAGTTATCGCTCGCAACGCGGTGCTATCACGCCACTGGACGGTGAATTTGTTGAACCCCCACACAGCGATTGCTTATATTTACACGACTTAGCTGTCGCGCCACGTGCACTCAAACGCGGAATTGGCCCCAGCTTAGTCAAACACAAGCTCGGTATAGCGCGAAAAGCTGGTTTGCAGCACTGCAGTTTAGTCTCAGTGCAAGACTCAGCATCATTTTGGCAGCGTATGGGTTTTAAAACTCAACACACCAGCAGTTCAAATCAAGTCAGTGCGCTAGCCTCTTATGGTGTACCAGCGGTATATATGCACAGAACACTCTAGTACTCTGGTGAATGATTGATACGGTCTGCGTTTAGAAGGTGCCGATCGTTACTTTAGGTTACTTCTTGCAAGGACATATCCAATGGAATTTGTGCTCTATTTGCTACTGGGCTCTAT
>JAAZCO010000373.1 GCA_012513235.1 Gammaproteobacteria bacterium | reverse complement strand
TGGCACACTAAAAAACATGCGCTACGCTTTTGCTTATGGCGCTGATGCGGTTTATGCCGGTCAGCCACGCTACAGCTTGCGCGTACGTAATAATGAGTTTGACCATGCCAACTTGGCTATTGGTATCAATGAAGCCCATGCGCTGGGTAAGAAATTTTATGTGGTGGTGAATATTTCACCGCACAACGCCAAACTAAAAACTTTTATTAAAGATTTAGAACCTGTGGTTGCCATGGGCCCTGATGCGCTGATTATGTCGGATCCAGGTCTGATTATGATGGTGCGCGAGCATTTCCCTGAGATGAATATTCATCTGTCAGTGCAAGCCAACGCAGTGAACTACGCCAGCGTTAAGTTTTGGCATGGCCAAGGTCTAACCCGTGCGATTTTATCGCGTGAATTATCCCTGGATGAAATCGAGCAAATTCGCCAAGAAGTACCAGAAATGGAACTTGAGGTGTTTGTCCACGGTGCGTTATGCATGGCCTACTCTGGCCGCTGCTTGCTCTCGGGCTATATTAATAAGCGTGACCCGAACCAAGGTTCGTGCACTAACGCCTGCCGTTGGGAATATAAAACCCACGAAGCTAAAGAAAATGAACTGGGCGATATCGTGCATAAGTACGAGCCGATTGCTGCTGTGCAACAGGTCGATCCAGCATTGATGCAAGCTGTTGAGCCTATTCTCGGAGTTGGCGCGCCAACCGATGAAGTCTTCCTCTTAGAAGAGGCGGGTCGTCCGGGTGAATATATGTCCGTCTCGGAAGACGAACACGGCACTTATATTATGAACTCCAAAGATTTGCGTGCCGTGCAACACGTAGAGCGTATGGTGCAGATGGGCTTGCACTCATTGAAAATCGAAGGCCGTACCAAGTCGCACTATTATGTCGCGCGTACTGCACAGGTCTATCGTAAGGCGATTGATGATGCAGTGGCTGGCCGTCCCTTTGATAAGTCACTGATGGATACTTTGGAATCTCTAGCACACCGTGGTTATACCGAAGGTTTCTTACGTCGCCACGTGCACGATGAATACCAAAACTACGAGTACGGCTACTCGATCTCTGAGCGCCAGCAGTTTGTGGGTGAAATGACCGGCGTACGTCGTGGTGACTTAGCTGAAGTGATTGTCAAAAACCGCTTTGCCGTGGGCGACTCAATTGAATTAATGACGCCACAGGGCAATATCACCTTTGATCTAAAATATATTGAAGATCAAAAAGGCAAAAGCCGTGACGATGCTCCAGGCAATGGTCACGTCTTGTTTATTCCGATTCCAGAAAATGTCGATTTGGAACACGCATTACTGATGCGCAACCTCACCAGCGGCAACACGCGCGGCGCATAGTAGCGGTTGCACTGTTAAGTCTTAGCGGCGTAACCCGTCTAAGACTTAACCAGCAGACTGACGCTCAAGCATAAACTCAGTCAACGCCTGCGCTGAGATAGGTTTAGATATCAGATAACCCTGAATCTCATTACACGAGTGGGCTTTTAAGAAGTCCATTTGTGCTTGCGTCTCCACCCCTTCCGCCACCACCAGTAGATTTAAGCTGTGGGCCATCGCAATAATGGCTTTAGTAATCGCCGCATCTTCATCGTTATGCATGACATCACGAATAAAACTTTGATCAATTTTTAAACAGGTGGCTGGGAAACGCTTGAGATAACTCAGCGATGAATACCCAGTACCAAAATCATCAATAGCTAAAAACACACCCAAGGCTCTTAATTCTTTAAAGATCGCAATAGTGTCTTGGGTATTTTCTAGCATCTGACTTTCCGTCAACTCCAACTCCAACAAATGCGCCGGCAAACCTGTACGTGCTAAGACACTTTTCACCAACGGCACCAAATTACCTTGGCGCACATGGCTGACAGAAACGTTCACTGCCATACGTATAGGCATGCCTTGCTGCAACCAAATATAAGCTTGCTGACAGGCTTGCTCGAGCACTTGCTCACTGATTGCGGTAACTAAACCTGCCTCTTCTGCCAGTTCAATAAACTGCCCTGAAGCCAACAAGCCACGCTGCGGATGATTCCAGCGCACCAAAGCTTCTGCAGAACGCACCACGCCGTCAGGTAAAGTTAACTTAGGCTGGTAATAGGCTTCTAATTGCCCTTCTTCAATAGCACGGCGCAAGGCTTGCTCGAGCTCTAAACGTTCTAGGGTAAAGGTTTGAATCTGATTGGTATAAAACTGTACATTATCGCCGCCTAAATGCTTGGCATGCTGCATGGCAAGATTGGCTTGACTGATTAATGCCACCGGATCTTGGGCATTCGCGGGTAGGATGCTCACTCCCAAAGATGCACTGATCACCAGCTTATTACCACCCACTGCAACCGCAACTGGCACCCGAATACAAGCTAACACTGAGGCTGCTAAGTCGCTTAATTCAGAGCGCGACAGTGCACCATCTAAAATTATTGCAAACTCATCACCACCAAGCCGCGCCACAGTATTCGCTGCGGGTAATAACTGCATTAAACGTTGACTCATGGTGTGCAATATTTCATCAGCAACTTCAACGCCTAAACTGTCGTTTAAGATTTTAAAACGATCCAAATCCACATGCATTAGCACAACACGATCACCGGACTGCCGCGCATGCTCCACGGCCTGCTGTAAACGCTTATGAAACAACGCTCGATTCGCTAAACCGGTCAAATCATCATATTGAGTGAGGTAATTAAGACGTTCTTCAGCTTGGCGACGCACAGTCAGGTCAGTAAAAAACCCGACAATATGTGTGCGTGCACCTTTTTTATTACACACCACATGAATGCGTAAATTTTGTGGATAAACTTTACCGTTTTTACGCAAACCTAAAGTTTCACCCTGCCAACTACCATCGCGCTCAATACTGGCGCGTACATGCTGGTATTGCGCACCTAAAGCTTCAGGCAAACGTGTAAAATCGATAGTGTGGCCAACGGCCTCGTCACGGCTAAAACCTGTGACTGTGGTAAAAGCTTGATTGACAGCTAATACAGTATAATAAGGGTCTAAAATAACAATGCTTTCGCTGCCGGCATCAAACACACTGGATGCTAAACGCAGTTCTTCATCACCTTGTTTACGCTTGGAGATATCACGACGCGTACCCAGCATGCGCAGCACCCGACCGTTCGCATCACGCTCCATGGCTCGACCACGGTCTTCAATCCAAACCCAATGCCCATCAGCATGTTTAATCCGATATTCAACAATATAAGCATCGGTATGCTGCTTCATATGCTCAATCATCGCCGTGCGTAAAACATGCAAATCATCAGGATGCAGCAGGGGTCGTAAATCAGTTAACACACCCCGTACTTGATGATCTTTTAAACCAAAAATAGCTTCAGTACGCGTATGGTGAATTTCATCGCTGACTAAATTCCAATCCCACAGTGATAACTGACTCGCATCCAAGGCCAGCTCTAAGCGCTCCTGGCTTTTTTGCAACGCCTGCAAAGCATCTTCCAACTCTAAAGTACGCTCACTAGCACAAAGCTCCAAAGCTGCTTGTGCGGATAACAGTTGTTGTTCAGCCGCTTGCCGGTAAGCAATTTCTTTGGTTAATTCTGTACTTAATTGGCGTAGCGCCTCGGAGTTGTCACTGCCGTGTTGCATATTTTTACCCATCAACGTGAGCTGCATTGTTTTTTATGAGGAACATTGGCGACCTTGAGCATACATTTATTAGCCTTAAGACCCAATGAAGCTCCTTTTTTTGATGCAGGTCATTTGTGCAGTGTTTTTATTGTTAACATTAATAGTATTGAGTCTTAATTAACAAGCCTAAAGCACAAAAATATCACCTTAGTCTCATCAACACCTACAGACTAACGCAAAGCAGCACACTATATCGCCTGTATTGTGTTTGCCCTTACCTTGCGCGCCCACTAGAATACTCCGATGCATGATGATATCTCACTCTTATTAAACACCCTCAACGAAGCCCAGCGTGAAGCTGTTGCTGCGCCCCTTGGTCAACAACGTGTTCTGGCCGGTGCCGGCTCAGGTAAAACGCGGGTGCTGGTGCACCGCATTGCTTGGCTGATTCAGGTGGAAAATGCC
>JAAZCO010000055.1 GCA_012513235.1 Gammaproteobacteria bacterium | reverse complement strand
GTAAAGCAACTGCCCTGCTCGGCCACACTGCTGATATCTAAGCGCCCTTGGTGGCGCAACAACACATGTTTGACAATCGCTAAGCCTAAACCGGTACCGCCGGTTTGGCTGGAGCGACTGCTGTCCACCCGATAAAAGCGCTGGGTTAACGAAGCTAAGTGCTGCGCATCAATGCCTGGTCCATTATCTTGTACCGCCAAATAGGCACCCTCAGCATCGTGATGCCAATGCAATTGGATACAACTGCCCGCTGGCGTATATTTCACCGCGTTAAACACCAGATTGGAAAAGGCACTGCGTAACTCATGCGCAGCCCCGCGCACATACAACTGCGTATCGGCATGGATCACAATCTCGTGCTGCTGACCGGATAAAGCCAAAGCATCCAAACGAATCGACTCCAATAACGCCACCACATGGATCGGCTCGGCTTCGGCTTTAAAGTCACTGGTTTCTAAGCGCGACAGCGTGAGTAAATCCGCGACCAAATGCTCCATACGCGCCGACTGCTGACTCATTAAGGTCAGACCGCGCTGCCACTGTGTCGGTAGCTCATCGGCATAATCACTGAAGGTTTCTAAATAACCTGACAATACCGTCAGCGGCGTGCGCAACTCATGCGAGACATTGGCAATAAAGTCTTGACGCATACGCTCCAAACGTTTCATTTTACTGCAATCACGTACCAGCAACAGGCGATCGTTCTCACCAAACAAAGTGATTTGATACTCTAAAAAACACGCTTCATCCAGATGCGATGGCAGCACCAAAGGCTCAAGGTAGTTTTGGCTTTCGTAATAATCCACAAACTGCGGATGGCGCAGCAAATAGGTAATTGGCTGACCGCGATCGCTATTGGGCGATAAGCCCAGGAGTTTTTCCGCAGCGTGATTCCACCATTCTAAATCGCCCTGCTGATCAATCATCACCACACCGTCGCGCAGCGCTTGGCTGGAGTCTTGAATGCGCTCCAGCAGTTGTGCTAACTGCTGTTGATCAGTTTTCTGGCGGCGTTGATAGTGATAAATACCATCAAAGACCTCGCCCCACAGCCGGTGCGCTTCGGGCGGTGCATCTTGCGGCGCTTGCAACCAGCGCACTAAACGTTGTAATTGCCACATATGCTGGCCGAGCAATAATAGCAACGCAGCGGCGGCACCCAGCGCTGGTTGATCCCAGTAATAGCCTAACAAGGTGCCCAGCAGTACGCAGCCCGCTAGGCGCAGTATCTCCGTTCGCAATAACCGCTTCATAAATAACTGCAGACCTTAACTGGCTTATACCTGAGTGGAAAATCGATAGCCCATACCGCGCACCGTTTGCACCAAGTGCTCATGCTTGGCACCCAAGGCCAGACGTAAACGACGAATATGCACATCAATGGTGCGCTCTTCAATATACACATTCCCGCCCCAGACTTGGTCGAGTAACTGACTGCGACTGTAAGCACGCTCTGGGTGAGTCATAAAAAACTGCAGCAACCGAAACTCAGTCGGGCCAATATCGAGCGCGACACCGTCCGAGCTGACACGGTGACTGGCAGGATCTAAACACAAGCCTTCAATCTCAATCGGCTGATCAACACCGGCACTAGCGGTACGGCGCAGCACCGCTTTTAAGCGAGCAATCAACTCGCGCGGTGAAAAAGGCTTGGTCATATAATCATCTGCACCGGCTTCCAAACCTTGCACTTTATTATCTTCTTCACTGCGCGCAGTGAGCATAATAATTGGAATATCGGCACAACTCGGTTCACGTTTTAGACGGCGCGCCAACTCAATACCGCTGACATCGGGCATCATCCAATCCAGTAAAATAATATCGGGCTGATGATCGACAATTAGCGCGTGCGCAATCTGCGCGTTCTCTGCCTCCAAACACTGATAGCCCGCCATCTGCAGCGCCACTGCAATCATCTCCCGAATCGGGGCTTCATCATCCACAATGAGTACAGTTTTACTGAGCATGCGTTAATCCTGTCATCCACGTTGAAATATGTCAGGCATATTACAACGCTTATAGATGACAAAATGATGACATCTATATTTCGCCAATAAATCTCAAGCTCAACCCAGCAATCACGGCTTATCCACGACAGCACTTTTTAGCCCTGCTAAACTTGCCACCTACTCTACAATCAATTGACTCCTAACGAGTCGCCCGCGCCTGACTGCCATCTGCACTCAGCGATTTGGACACATTATGCTTAAAAGTATGCAACAAGAATGGTTTTTCAATATACGTGGTGACATTTTATCCGGCCTGGTAGTGGCGCTGGCACTGATTCCTGAGGCGATTGCCTTTTCGATTATTGCCGGTGTCGACCCTAAAGTCGGCTTATATGCTTCATTTTGTATTGCGGTGATTATTGCCTTTGTCGGTGGTCGTCCGGGGATGATCTCTGCGGCCACCGGTGCGATGGCGCTGCTGATGGTTACCTTGGTGAAACAGCATGGTCTGGAGTATTTGCTGGCTGCCACCTTGTTAACCGGAGTATTGCAAATCACCATCGGCTATTTAAAGCTGGGTGGGCTGATGCGTTTTGTTTCCAAGTCGGTGGTCACCGGCTTTGTCAATGCGCTGGCGATTTTGATTTTTATCGCCCAATTACCGCAACTTACCGATGTGACTTGGCATGTTTACGCTGTGACTGCTGTTGGATTAGGGATTGTCTATCTGTTCCCGCTGATTCCCAAGATAGGTAAAGCCGTCCCTTCAACACTGATTTGCATTGTCAGCCTCACTGCGGCTTCGATTTACTTAGGTTTAGATGTACGCACTGTGGGTGATATGGGCCAACTGCCGGATACCTTACCCATCTTTCTCTGGCCGGATGTGCCGTTAAATCTCGAAACCTTATGGATTATTCTGCCCTACGCCTTGGCCCTTTCTATTGTCGGCTTACTGGAATCCTTGATGACCGCCAATATCATCGATGAACTCACCGACACTAAACACAACCGCGACCAAGAATGTAAAGGCCAAGGTATCGCGAATATCGGTGCTGGTTTACTTGGTGGCATGGCCGGTTGCGCGATGATTGGTCAGTCGGTGATTAATATTAAATCCGGTGGCCGCGGGCGTTTATCGACCTTTTGCGCCGGCTTTTTCTTGTTGATTATGGTGGTGTTCCTCAGCGACTGGATTAAACAAATCCCGATGGCTGCGCTGGTTGCGGTGATGATCATGGTGTCGATTGGTTCATTCTCTTGGAGCTCGGTGCGTGACTTTAAAAAGTTGCCCATCTCCAGCAATGTCGTGATGTTAACGACTGTGACTGTGGTGCTTTATACCCATAACTTGGCTCTGGGTGTGTTGGCTGGAGTGCTGTTATCGGCGCTGTTCTTTGTGAATAAAATCAGTCGTTTAATGATTGTTAAGCAAGAGTCGAGTGCAGCTGAATTACGCTATCAGGTGATTGGCCAAGTGTTTTTCGCCTCCGCTGAGAAACTCTTTGCCTCGTTTGACTTCTCTTATGCAGCCGATAAGGTGGTGATTGATTTAACCCGCGCACATTTTTGGGATATTACGGCGGTGGCGGCTTTAGATCAGATTGTGATTAAGTACCAACGCTTGGGCGCTGAAGTGAGCTTAATCGGGATCAATCAAGCCAGTAAAACCGTGATTGATAAATTTGGTTTGCACAGTGATGCGCACACTGCCACAACCTTAAGCAATGAGCACTGAGGACTACACCATGCAAAAAATATTAGCCTGCATTGATGAATCAACCTGGTCCACCAGCGTGCAAGACGCTGCTATTTGGGCCGCTCAGCAGCTCAGCAATCCGCTTACTTTTCTACACAGCATTGAAAAGCAGCACCTGCCTGAAAGCCAAGATTTATCCGGTGCTATTGGTCTGGGTGCACGCTCTAAGTTACTCAATGAAATTGCCACGCTGGATGAACTGCGCGCCAAAGTAGCCTTACAACTGGGTAAAGAATTACTGGCCACTGCTGGAATAAAGGCGCAAGACGCCGGCTGCAGCGACGTGACTACTGTGCAACGCCACGGTGAATTTATTGATAATTTACTGGCGCTGGAAGATAGCGCGCGGCTGATTATTATGGGGCACTCTGGCAGCAAAACCGATAAAAAACTCTCCATCCTCGGCACGCATGTAGAAAGTCTGCTGCGCCGAATCAACACCCCAGTGTTGATTACCCCGCATGATTTTACCGCGCCAAAAAGCTTTATGCTGGCCTATGATGGACGCGCCACGACCGAAGCTGCTATTGGGCATATTTTAACCAGTGATTTGCTGGGCGGTCTGGATTGTCACTTAGTCACCATCAAAAACAAGCAACCCGATCAGCAAGAAAAATTTGCCCAGGCGACTGAGCGGTTAAAGCAACGCGGCTTTAACGTGATAGCAACCTACTTACAGGGCGATATTTCTAAGGAGCTGTTAGCTTATCAACACAATAATGCTGTAGATCTGCTGGTCATGGGTGCTTTTGCCAGTCCGCGCTTACGTCAGTTTTTTATCGGTAGTAACACCTTAAAAATGCTGGAAAACAGCCCGATACCTATTTTAGTGATGAAGTAAGCACAGTCATCTCCCCAACTCAGCGCTTATCTATAGCGCTGAGTGCTGACCGCATCCCCCTCACTCTGCACTTGCCACACAACACTGTGATCCAGATCAACATAGCCGCATTAATAGCCTTAGACTATCAAAGTAATCGATATATAGTTATTTATAATATTTTTTAGCATGATATATTAATCCCAAGTTAAATAAATAACCACGGAGTAACATCATGCAAACTACTGATACTGCTGTTTACGGCTTACCACGTTTAAACGAGCGTGCACCAGAATTTAATGCGCCAACTACTGATGGCATGAAATCTTTAGATGATTACAAAGGCAAGTGGTTGGTGTTGTTCTCACACCCTGCTGACTTTACGCCAGTGTGCACCACTGAGTTTGTCGCCTTTGCTAAAGCAGCGCCAGAGTTCAACAAGCGTAACTGTGAGCTATTAGGTTTATCTATTGATAGCACCCACTCACACATTGCTTGGATGCGTAACATCGAAGAAAAATTCGGCGTGAAGATTCCATTCCCAATCATTGCTGACCTGAAAATGGATGTGGCGCGTGCTTACGGCATGATTCACCCTGGCGCTGCAGATACTTCAGCAGTGCGTGCAACCTTTATCATTGACCCTAATGGTGTGTTGCGTGCGATGGTGTACTACCCGATGAGCAACGGTCGTTCAATTGATGAGTTCGTGCGTTTACTGGATGCTCTGCAAACCAGCGACGAACACAAAGTAGCAACGCCAGAAGGCTGGAAGCCTGGTGATCGCGTGATCGTGCCACCAGCAGCCACTGCAGAAGCAGCGGATGCACGCGTCAAATCAGGCGAGTACGAATGTGTTGATTTTTACTTCTGCACTAAGCAGTTGTAAGACGCAGTCGCCTTAAGGGTTAAGACGCTGTGTAAAGCTCCGCTATCTGTTCAGGTAGCGGAGCTTTTTTGATGATGGCTGTATTAATTGAGTGAAGCTAAATCTGCTACGTTCAGGTAACACCTCTGCTCTGCCGAGACTGCAGTTTTATAAGGGAGATTCATTATGCTTAGACGCGATCCTCAACAAGCTTGGCACCCAAGCTATTGGCTAGCGGCCCTTGGTGCCGGTGGCCTGTCGGTATCCTTCTTTATGTATTTGATGTGGATGGTGCCGCATGCGGGCTTCCCGATGCCCACTTGGCAGCATCTCAGCGCCGCTCTGCAAGGCACAGTTGCATTGCCTGCAGGTGTGCGTCCACTCGCCATGTTGGCAGTCACAGCAATGGCGTTATTAGCACTTTTGCACTTCACCTTAGTGGTTTGGAATTTACGTGAGCAAAGCGCCGCGAAGAAAACTGAGCGTTATGCCAGTTGGCTCAACTCGCCCAATGAAGTGCAGCTGATGACGCAGCCATTGACCTTAGCCATGAGCGTTAACGTGTGTTTTGCTTTGGGCGCTGTATTGGTACCGAATTTATGGTCGGTGGTGGAGTATTTATTTCCTCTGGCGCTACTGGCTTTTGCTTTACTGGGCGTGTCGGCGCTGCGCATCTATGGACGTTATTTAAGTCGCATGCTGGTCAAAGGTGGCTATCGCAGTGATGAACACAATCATTTATCCCCTTTGATAGCGGTCTTTACCTTTGCCATGCTCTCGGTCGGGTTTTCTGCGCCTGCCGCTATGTCGCATATTTCAGCCATTGCTATGTTGGCCGGTACCTTATCTATTCTGTTTTTAATGGTCGCGCTAATCACCGGCTTACTGGTCTTGATTTCAGGCCTGCAAGCCATGATGCAACATGGTCTGCAACCACAAGCCACACCCAGCGTGTGGATGCTGGTGCCGATTATGACCCTGCTCGGCATTGAGTGGGTGCGCATGCAGCATGGTCTGAGTCATCATTTTGCTGCGCCCATTGTGCAGAGCAAGCTCTTTATCATGTTCACCAGCATCTTTATGCTGCAACTGGGCATTATGTTGCTGGGTTACCGCGTGATGCAGCTCAATGGTTATTTAAAAGATAACTTTAAAGGCGAGCAACGCAACCCCGTTAGCTTTGGCTTGATTTGCCCTGGCGTGGCGATCTTTGTGATGGGTATGTTTTGGTGGCATTTAGTGTGGGTACAAGGTGGAATTGTTACCAAGTTTAGCCCAGTGTATTGGGCGGTGATTGCGCTACTGGCCACAATTCAACTCCTAACTTTAAGCGCTCTATTGCGTTTAAGCAGCCGTTTATTACGTCATAAAAAAGTCATTATTGCTTCTATGCAATAAGCCTGTGCGATAACAATAGCGCTCGAATTCTGGGGCGCTATTGTTAGCCTGCAATAAAAAACCACGAACTCTTACCCCTACTTTGCGTCTGACCTTTATGGATATCATTAAAGGACGCAGATTTTGTTTAGAGTTTTCCTAGTCAGTTTATTATGTATCGCTAGCTCATTCGCGCAGGCGCGCAGCTATATTGATGGCCACTTACACTATGTGGATTTCTTTCAAGAGTCCGAAGGTATGCCAGCTTTATTAAAGGCGATGGATGAGGGCAATATCAGTCATGCCGCAGTGATGGGCATTCCGGTGGCGAAAAAATGGCAAGAAGACGAGCCAAAAAAACCACGCTATTACGCCGGTGATGATGCGGCACTTTATTGGTACAGCGCCACTGACTCTTATCTATTGCACGCTATTGAGCAGCTCAAGCCTGCCGAGCAAAAACGCTTTTTTCCATTTTTATCTGGTTTTAATGCCAACGATAAAAACTCCGCTGCGCATATTCGCCGCACTTTAGAGATGAACCCAGGTTTTTGGCAAGGGATTGGCGAAGTCTTTACTCGCCACGATGATGTCACCGCACTGATGCACGGCAATACGCCACGTGCTAACAACGAAGCGATGATGAAAGTCTATCGTGTGGCAGCAGAGTTTGATTTGCCAGTCTTACTGCACAGTAATATCACCTCGAAACGCGAACGCAATCCGCTGTATCTCGAAGAACTCGAAGACGCCTTAGAGAAGAATCCAGATGTGCGTTTTATTTGGGCGCATGCCGGCACCAGCATGGAGTTGCATCGCCATCAAGATGAATTAGATTTCTTGCTGCCATTGGTTAAACGTTTACTGGCTAAGCACGACAATCTCTATATCGATTTATCTTGGACGTTACTCGAGCCCTATCTAGTGGATAGCAAAGGTAAGCCGCGCGCCGACTGGTTAACCCTGTTTAAAAACAACCCCACACGTTTTGTGCTGGGCAGTGATGTGGTCGGTCGTTTTTCCAGTGTAGGTGAAACCATGCAAGGTTTTGAGCCTGTACTCCAAGCTCTACCTGCCGAGGTCGCTCAAGCGATTGCGGAGGATAATTTCCGAGCATTATTGCCGCAGCAGGCCAAACGTAACTAACTCGGCAATTCAATAGCGGTGCAAAACAACAGCTAGCGTTAAGCATTACGCTAGCTGTTACACACCCTTACGCCGCGCTGAACGCTGGACGCGCAACTGTTCTTCATCCACTTCTTCCAGCACTTCACAGACATATTCAATATGTTGATTGGATAAGTTACGCGCCTGTTCTGCGTCGCCTGCCTTAATTGCCTGATACAACGCGCGGTGTTGCGCAATCAACATATCGCGGGTTTCCTTACGCTGCATATACATGCCGCCAATATTGGTCACCACGTTACCGCGCAACAAATCAAACAGACCGCGAATGGTATGTAACAACACCACGTTATGACTGGCTTCAGCAATGGCTAAGTGAAAACGCGCATCCGCCAAACCTTCTTCCACCTGACAGTTATCTACAGTGCCGGCATAACAGGCTTCTAACTGAGCGAAGGCCGCATCTAAACGCTCATGATCAGCTGGTGTAGCACGCAACGCCGCATAATAAGCACAGGCCCCTTCGACAACATGACGAAATTCCAACAGGTCTTTTTGCCCATCCGGCTTTTGCGCCAGCAAGCCCAATAACGGATCGCTAAAGGTTGTGCCCACAGCCTGACTGACAAAATTACCGCCGCCTTGACGGCTGACCAGCAATCCTTTGGCAACTAGCTTTTGAATCGCTTCACGCAACGATGGACGTGACACCCCAAACTGCTCAGCCAGCTTACGCTCAGCGGGCAAGCGCTCACCTGCTTGCAAGGCGCCTTCAACAATCATGGTTTCTAGCTGCTCAACAATGTCATCCGACAAACGGCGCTGCTGTATATGTGCAAAGCTCATGGCTTCTTCTTACCCTATTAAACAGCCGAACGAGGCTTACCTAGGCTAACACAAAGGCCTTTTTTCAGCAGCGCAGGACAGGCGTAAACCACGCATGCAAAACTAAAGTCGTAGGCCGATTATTTGACACAAACAGCAGATCGTATTTAACTAAAACAACCAGAATGTAAACTGGTATGACCAATTTATAAAAACAACAATACAAGCGAGCTGCAGCTATGCCCAACCTACTCTCTTCTGCCACTTACCACGCTGGTTGCATTGCGCAACTATTGGAGTTGCCCTATGTCATCTAGTTTACTGGCCATTTTGGCCTTCTCTCCGATTTTACTGGCAGCGGTATTGCTGGTCGGATTACGCTGGCCGGCTAAGCGCGCTATGCCCTTAGTGTTTTTTACCACTGCCGCTATCGCTTTGTATTTTTGGGAGATGAGCTTTAACCGAGTGCTGGCGTCAACTCTACAAGGGCTGGTGATTACCGCAGGTGTGCTGTGGATTATTTTCGGGGCAATTTTACTGCTCAACACGCTCAAACACTCAGGTGCGATTCAAGCGATTCGCGCAGGCTTTATCACCATCAGCCCCGACCGCCGTGTACAGGCGATTATTATTGCCTGGCTGTTTGGTAGTTTTATTGAGGGCGCATCAGGCTTTGGTACACCAGCTGCAATTGTTGCACCGCTCTTGGTGGCGATTGGCTTCCCTGCTATGGCAGCGGTGATGCTGGGCATGTTGGTACAAAGCACGCCAGTATCCTTTGGCGCTGTCGGCACGCCTATTGTGATTGGTATTACCAGTGGCTTAGACAGTGAAGCTGTCAGTGCGCGCTTGCTGGAAAACGGCTCAAGCTGGGATATATTTCTGCAGCTAATTACCAGCCAAGTCGCCATTATTCATGCCATTGTTGGTGCAGTTATTCCATTGATTATGGTGCTGATGCTGACACGCTTTTTCGGTAAGGAAAAAAGCTGGAAAGCCGGTTTTGCTATTTTGCCTTTTGCATTATTCGCAGGCCTAGCTTTTACCATTCCCTATGCCGCCACCGGTATTTTGCTCGGCCCAGAGTTCCCATCACTGCTCGGTGGTTTAATCGGTTTAGCCATTGTGACGACCGCCGCACGCTTTAACTTTCTGACCCCAAAAACCACATGGGATTTTGCCCCTGCTAAAGAATGGCCCAGCGAGTGGTTAGGCTCCATCGAGATGAAACTCGACAACGCCACCAGCAAGCCAATGAGCAATTTCAAAGCCTGGATACCTTATGTATTAGTGGGTTTATTGTTGGTGATCAGCCGTGTATTCCCTAGCGTCGGCAGCGCAATGAAAGCTGTGGTGGTGAGGTTTCCGAATATCCTCGGCGAAGTCGGAATCAATGCTGACTTTATGCCGCTGTACTTACCCGGTGGTATTTTAATAGTAGCTGCTTGCAGCGCGTATTTTATTCACAAGATGCAGTGGAAAAACTTCAGCGCAGCCTTGAGCGAATCCAGTCGCGTGCTACTGGGCGCAGGTTTTGTGCTGCTGTTTACCGTACCTATGGTGCGTATTTTGATTAACTCTGGCATCAATGCGGCAGATATTCCCAGCATGCCCATCACCATGGCGCGCTTTATTGCCGATGGCGTAGGTGATATTTACCCGCTGTTAGCACCGAGCATTGGTGCGTTGGGGGCCTTTATTGCTGGCTCCAATACCATCAGTAATATGATGTTTAGCCAGTTCCAATTTGGTGTCGCAGAAAACCTTGGCATCTCCACTGCCATTATTGTTGCCGGCCAAGCCATTGGTGCTGCGGCTGGTAATATGATTGCCATTCATAACGTGGTCGCGGCCTCAGCTACAGTAGGTTTACTGGGTCAAGAAGGCACAATTTTAAGAAAAACAATTTGGCCAACCTTGTACTACGTATTCTTTACTGGCCTGATTCTGTTGTTTGCCGTTGTGGTGATGGGCGTTAGCGATCCATTACTGTCTTAAATCGTACGACCTTGCGGGTTGCTGAATAAGCTGTGAACAGTAGCCAGCAACCCGCACCTATTTTATTTGCACGCCGCCGGAGTTTACGATGAGCGATCAATTTTATAACGCAGCGCCACAACACACTCGCATTGCTCCGCCTCGTAAACCTGCGCGCGAGTATCCAACGATTAAACCCACGCAGGTCTATTTATTTGGCACTTGCGTGGTGGATTTATTCTTCCCTGAAGCCGGTATGGATGCGATTCATCTATTAGAGCGCGAAGGGATTGAAGTGAATTTCCCACAAGGGCAAAGCTGCTGCGGGCAGCCGGCTTACACCTCAGGTTATACCGAGCAAGCCCGTGCAGTGGCGCGCTCGCAGCTCAAATTATTTGATAATGACTGGCCAGTAGTGGTGACCTCAGGCTCCTGCGCCGGCATGTTTCGCGAGCACTACGCAGACCTGTTTAAAGACGAGCCAGACATGCTAGCCAAAGTACAAAATCTCGCCGCGCGCACCTATGAATTGGCCGAATTTTTACTGCATGTGTGCAAGATCGAACTCAATGATCAAGGCGCTCCCACCCAAGTTGCGCTGCACACCTCATGCTCAGCACGGCGTGAAATGAACACCCATTTGCATGCGCGCGCCCTGCTCGGTCAACTCACACAGGTTGAGCGTGTCGAGCATGACCATGAAAGCGAATGCTGCGGTTTTGGCGGCACATTCTCAGTGCGCATGCCGGATATTTCTGGTGCTATGGTCGCGGATAAAACACAATCCTTACTGGCCAGTGGCGCACAGCAAGTGGTCAGCGCTGACTGCGGTTGTCTACTAAATATCAACGGTGCTTTTGAGAAACACAATATCCCCTTGCTTGGTCAGCATTTGGCTAGCTTTCTCTGGCAGCGCACCCAAGCCAAACAGGAGACGCGCGCATGAACAGTCAACGTATTCACGCCGTCGATATCACCGCACGCAAGCTCAAGTCCAATGCGCATCTGTCATTAAAAGATCAGCAATTGCGCAATAATATGCGCAGCGCCATGGACTCGTTGATCAGTAAGCGGATTATCTCCATGCCTGACGAAGATGAACGGGAAAATCTGCGTGAATTGGGCAATAAAGTCCGCGCGCGCGCCTTATCTGAGTTGCCTGATTTACTGGAACTGCTGGAAGCCAACCTGACCAAGCAAGGCGTGCAAGTGCACTGGGCCAGCAGCACCGAAGAAGCTAATGCGATTGTGTTAGAGATTGCCAAGGCACGTAATGCTACGCAAGTGATCAAAGGCAAATCCATGGTCAGTGAAGAAATGGCCATGAATGAGCACCTGACTGAGCACGGCATTGAAGCGCTGGAATCGGATATGGGCGAGTATATTATTCAGCTGGATAATGAAAAACCCACGCATATTATTATGCCAGCCATCCATAAAAATGCTGAGCAAGTGGGTCGCTTATTTGAGCACCGTTTAGCCCTGCCCTACACCGATGATGTGGATAGTTTAATTCAGTCGGCACGGGGTATTTTGCGTGAGAAGTTTTTCCATGCTGACATTGGTATCTCAGGCGTCAACTTTGCCGTGGCGGAAACCGGCACCTTATTGCTGGTAGAAAACGAAGGTAATGGCCGCATGTCGACCACAGTACCGCCGGTGCATATCGCGGTCACGGGCATTGAAAAAGTCGTGGCCAATTTACAAGACACTGTGCCCTTGCTGTCGTTACTCACGCGCTCGGCACTGGGTCAAGGCATCACCACTTATGTGAATATGATCTCAGCACCGCGCCAGCCCGGCGAACTGGACGGCCCTGAAGAAGTGCACTTGGTGCTGCTGGACAATGGCCGCAGCCAAGCCTTTGCCGATAGCGAATTGCGCCAAACCCTCAATTGCATTCGTTGTGGCGCTTGTATGAATCACTGCCCGGTATATACACGTATTGGTGGTCAGGCGTACGGCACAGTCTATCCTGGCCCGATCGGTAAGATTATTTCGCCGCACTTATTGGGTTTAGAGAATACCCCTGATCATCCGTCGGCTTCATCTTTATGCGGTGCTTGTGGTGAAGTCTGTCCGGTAAAAATACCCATCCCTGCGCTATTGCGCCGTTTGCGTGAAGAGAATGTTAAATCACCTGAGCAGCAACCACAGGTGATGGATGGTCAAGGCAGTCGTTATTCAGGCAAAGAACGTTTGCTATGGAAAGGTTGGCAGTATTTTAATAGCGTGCCGCTGCTGTATAAAACCGGTACCTTTATGGCCACGCGCTTTGGCGGTTTAACCCCGAAAAACCTTGGCCCATGGACGCAAAACCACAGCGCTCCCAAACCTGCCCCACGTAGTTTGCACGAGCTGGCTAAAGCACATTTGGAGAAGAAATCATGAGTGCCCGCGATAAAATCTTAGCCAGTTTACGCAGCAGCTTGGTCGGTACTACGCCGATTGCTGATCCTTTTGATGCCACCTTGGTCGATCAGCCGTGGCGCTACACTGTCTCTGAGCGCGTTACCCGCCTAAAAGAGCTGATGACTGCCGTGCACGCTGAGGTGCTACTGACCAATAGCAGTGAATGGCCGCAGTTACTCGGAGATGTTTTAGCCGCGCGCAAGATCAACAAGCTACTGATTGCGCCCAGCACAACGCATGGCCAAGCCTTTAGTCAGCACTGCCAAGCGTACAACAACACTTTGCAACTGCTGGCTTACGATCGCCCCATTGAAGAGTGGAAGCGTGAGCTGTTTGATGATGTTCCAGCCAGTTTTACCGGCACACTGGCAGGTATTGCCGCAACTGGAACACTGGTGGTACATCCCTCTCCTGCTGAGCCGCGCTTAATGAGTTTAGTGCCACCACTGCATATTGCTTTACTCAACGCCAGCCAGATTTATGACAACCTTTACCAAGCACAGCAAGATTGGCCTAAGCCTATGCCAAGTAATTTACTGCTGATTTCTGGCCCGTCGAAAACCGCTGATATTGAGCAAGTCCTAGCTTATGGCGCACATGGCCCGAAAGACTTAATCGTGTTGATTGTGGAGGACGCATGAGTTTACCCACTGCGTTTATAACTGCCATTGAGCAACAGATTCCCGCCAAGCGCTTGTTTTCTGATCCGCTCTCGATGCTGACCATGGGTACCGATGCGAGCTTTTATCGCCTGCTGCCCAAGCTGGTCATTCGCGTGGAGTCGGAAGCGGAAGTGGTATTTATTCTGCAGCAGGCCAGTGCGCAGAACGTGGCAGTGACCTTTCGCGCGGCGGGCACCAGTTTATCGGGCCAAGCCATCAGCGATTCTGTGTTGATCGTGCTGGGCGACCGTTGGAATAACAAAGAAATCCTCGAGGATGGCCAACGTATTCGCCTGCAACCCGGTGTAATTGGTGCGCATGCTAATCAGGCGCTCGCGCACTTACAACGCAAAATCGGTCCAGATCCAGCATCAATTAATGCCGCTAAAATCGGCGGCATTGTTGCTAACAACTCCAGCGGCATGTGTTGCGGCACCGCGCAAAATAGCTACCAAACCTTAGCCGATATGCGCGTGGTACTTGCCGATGGCACAGTGGTCGATAGTGCCGATCTCGCCAGCGCCAGCCGTTTTCGTCATAGCCATGCACAGTTGTTAGAACAACTGGGCGAGTTGGCCATAGAAACGCGCAATAACACTGAATTGGCAGCGAAGATCAAACACAAATACCGCCTCAAAAACACCACCGGCCTGTCGCTGAATGCCTTAATTGATTTTAGCGATCCACTGGATATTCTCACTCACCTGATGGTGGGCTCTGAAGGTACGCTGGGCTTTATCAGCTCAGTCACCTACGACACCGTGCCGGATTACCCGCACAAAGCCACTGCTCTAGTGGTGTTTCCTGATGTAGAAACTTGCTGCCAAGCCGTGGTGATACTCAAGCAACAAGCCGTGTCTGCAGTCGAACTACTCGACCGTCGCAGCTTACGCAGCGTGCAACATATGGCGGGTATGCCGGATTGGATTGAGCAGTTGAGCAGTTCAGCCTGCGCGCTGTTAATTGAATCGCGCGCGGCAGATAACACGCTGCTAGAACAACAACTGCAGCAGATCAACAGCGCCATTGCGCACTTCCCGAAAGAGCAACACATTGCCTTTAGCCAAGACCCGGCCGTATATGAACTGCTGTGGCGCATGCGCAAAGATACTTTCCCTGCGGTCGGTGCCGTGCGTGAAAACGGCACCACAGTGATTATTGAAGATGTGACTTTTCCACTGGAGCATCTGGCCGAAGGCGTCAATCGCCTACTGGCATTGCTGGATGAGCATCACTACGACGAAGCGATTCTATTTGGCCATGCGCTGGAAGGTAATTTGCACTTTGTCTTTACCCAGCGCTTTGATCAGCCTGAGGAAGTCGCCCGTTACAGTGCCTTTATGCAGGCGGTTAGCCATCTAGTTGCAGTGGAGTTTGGCGGATCTCTCAAGGCTGAACACGGCACCGGGCGTAATATGGCACCCTTTGTCGAGTTGGAATGGGGTAGCGATGCCTATCAGCTGATGTGGCGCATTAAGCGCGTGCTCGATCCGCAAGGTATTTTAAATCCCGATGTGGTGCTGTCGACCGATGCCGAGATTCACTTAAAGAATCTCAAGCCCATGCCCGTGGCCAATCCGTTAATTGATAAGTGCATCGAGTGTGGTTTTTGCGAACCGGTGTGCCCTGCG
>JAAZCO010000372.1 GCA_012513235.1 Gammaproteobacteria bacterium | reverse complement strand
CTTGAGTTATCTGTAAACAGTTTTTAAATATTATTTTCAGGAGCACGTAAAAATGTCGATGGCTGATCGTGATGGCGTTATTTGGTATGACGGTGAAATGGTTGAATGGCGTAACGCTACCACTCACGTTCTGACTCACTCCTTACACTACGGCATGGGTGTGTTTGAAGGTGTTCGCGCCTACAAGACCCCTAAAGGTACGGCAATCTTCCGCTTACAAGCACACACTGATCGTTTGTTTGAATCAGCGCATATCATGAATATGAAGATTCCTTTTACCAAAGAAGAAATCAACGAAGCGATTATCGCTTCAGTGCGCGAAAACAAGCTCGACAGCGCTTATATCCGTCCTTTGGCGTTTTACGGCTCAGAAGGCATGGGTATCCGTGCTGATAACCTTAAAGTGCACCTAATTGTTGCGGCATGGCATTGGGGCGCTTACATGGGCGACGAAGCACTGAAAAACGGTATTAAAGTACGTACCAGTTCGTTCACTCGTCACCACGTAAACATCACTATGACCCGCGCAAAATCCAGCGGTGCTTATGTGAACTCCATGCTAGCGCTGCAAGAAGCCGTATCAGGCGGTGCTGACGAAGCGCTGTTATTAGACCCAGAAGGTTACGTTGCTGAAGGTTCAGGCGAGAATATCTTCTTAGTCAAAAACGGTGTGATCTACACGCCGGAAGTGACTGCCTGCCTCAATGGTATTACCCGTAATACCATTTTGACTCTGGCTAAAGAGCGCGGTATTGAAATCGTTGAAAAACGCATTACTCGTGACGAAGTTTATATTGCTGATGAAGCATTCTTCACTGGTACTGCTGCAGAAGTGACGCCAATTCGTGAAGTCGATGGCCGTCAAATCGGTATCGGCAGCCGTGGTCCTGTGACTGAAGTATTGCAAAAAGCGTACTTTGATCTCGTGACTGGCGAGACTGAAGACTATGCAGAGTGGCGTACACTGGTTAACTAATAACCAGCCACATACTGCTGATTAAAAAGCCCGCTGCAGATAACTCTGTAGCGGGCTTTTTTGTGACTGGATCGCGCTTAAATTAGTTTTTAAAACTCTTCAAAGCATAAATATCATAACGACTGGATTTACCATCCAAGCTATAAGTCGGCGGTGTTCCAGCAATCGCAGGGGCTTTACGCGGACGCTTCACCACCACGCGATGGGTGGCCAAAGCCAAGGCTGCCGCCAGTAATTCTGGTGCATCATCATCCGCACCGACCAATGGCTTAAACAAGCGCATTTCTTTTTTGACTAAGGCGCTTTTATCCCGACTGGGAAACATCGGATCCAGATGCACCACTTGCGGCGCTTCATCAGCCCACCCTGACATTAAAGCAATCGCATCACCAATCAACAATGGCATATGCTGCACAATACCTGCCACATCAGAACTCAAACGCGCACGACGTAAACCATCGCTCAATAAAGCCGCCACAATCGGGTTACGCTCAATCATTTGCACTTTACAGCCTAGACAGGCCAAAACAAAAGCATCGCGGCCCAGACCTGCCGTAGCATCAAGCACCGTTGGCCGCACGCCCGTTTGAATGCCAACCGCCTTAGCGATCATCTGCCCGCTACCACCACCAAATTGACGGCGGTGAGCTAGCGCACCCTCGATAAAATCGACACGTACAGGACCCGGCGCTGCAGCACCTAGATCTTGTAATTGCAAACCATCAACACTGACCTGTAAAGCGAACTCCGCTTCACCAGTT
>JAAZCO010000371.1 GCA_012513235.1 Gammaproteobacteria bacterium | reverse complement strand
ATGCTTTGTATGTGTATTCATCAGGTTCGATTCAAGCGCAAAAATTGATTTTTGGCTGCTCGGTTGCTGGGGATTTAACGCCTATGTTTAGTGGTTATTTTGACACGACCTCTGGACACAAGCGCGAGCGCGAATCGTATGTGAGCATTGCTCAAACGATCAATTTGCCTGCAGCACAGATCTTGTTTTTATCCGATGTTGTAGAAGAATTGGATGCCGCAGCTGCCAGTGGTATGCAAACCTGTGGTTTAGCTCGAGAGTTGGGTGCACAGCCCTTATGTGGCCATACCACGGTCGATAGCTTTGCAAAGATTGATCCTGCAGATTTTTAAATGCTACGGATCACGTCAGAGTTTACAGCCGCGAACTATAATAATTTACCCGACTGCTTTACTAGGTCTTTCTTCGTAAGGGCTTATTAGCGTACACTGCAACTATGATTGCGAGGAGTGACTATGAGCACAATTAACATTACAGAAGCTGCACAAACCTATTTAAGCGAGTTACTGGCCGGCCAAGATGTGCCGGGTATTGGTATTCGTGTTTTTATTACTCAGCCGGGTACGACCTACGCTGAAACGTGCATTGCTTATTGCAAGCCCGAAGAGCAGAAGGCTGAAGACACCCCTTTAGTGCTACCGCTGTTTACGGCGTGGATTGATGCGCTGAGCGAACCGTATCTTGAAGATGCTGTAGTGGATTACGCTACTGACCGCATGGGTGGCCAGCTGACGATTAAAGCACCTAACGCTAAAGTGCCGATGATCAGCGCAGACAGCCCTTTATCTGAGCGCGTAAATTATTATTTGCAAACTGAAATCAACCCAGGTCTTGCCAGTCACGGCGGTGAAGTCAGCCTGATTGATATTGATAACGGCGTTTTAATCTTAAAGTTTGGTGGCGGTTGCCAAGGTTGTGGTCAAGCGGACTACACTTTGAAAGAAGGCATCGAGAAAACCTTAATGGCCCGTATTCCTGAAGTTAAAGGCGTGCGTGATGTGACAGACCACAGTATTACTGAAAACGCATATTATTAATCTAAACGCTGGGGCAGGGGACTTTAGTCAAATAGCTCAAGTCAGCGCAAACTTATATTATAGTTCGTGCAAAACAAGCTTGAACATTACCCTGCTAAAGCTTTGCAGCGTGTTATAAACGCGCACACTGTTGAGTTGGACGATCCTAGCTTAAGCAGTTCTTTTATACTCAGTGTCTGATATTTTATATATCAAGACCTAAATTAACCGGTGGCAGCCACAAGCTGTTACCGGTTTTTTTGTTATGAAAGCTGACTAATTTCAGATTCTTGTCCTAATTCGTAAGTTGACCCTGTTCAAACTTAAGTAAGCATGCTAAAAACTCATAGATGCTTGATAAGAAAGGGAAAATAATGAATAAGTCCGAATTAATCGAGCGTATCGTTGACCAGCAACAAGAGCTCTCGGTGCGTGATGTTGAGTTGGCTGTAAAAACGATGCTGGAGCATATGACGCAAGTATTGGCTACTGGGGATCGTATTGAAATTCGTGGCTTTGGTAGTTTTTCTGTAAATTACCGTGCGCCGCGTATGGGTCGTAACCCTAAAACGGGCGAAGCAGTTGAGTTGCACGGTAAATACGTACCTCATTTTAAACCTGGGAAAGAGTTGCGTGACCGGGTCAATGATGAGTAATGTACTATTTAATGATGTGCCTGATGACAGAGGATTTTTATGCGAAATTTTAAGCGCCTATTGATTGTTATAATTGCTTTAGCGCTAGCAGCTAGTGTGATATTTTTTACCTTAGAAAATCGCACCCCCACGCAGTTGGTGTTTTTTGGTTGGCAAACACCTGAGCTGCCAACAGCATTGTTTGTGTTGAGTGCTTTTATTATTGGATTGATTTTAGGACCGCTGACCACGTGGTGGCCACAGCAGCGTTTACGTATGCGCTACAACAAGCAGGCCAAGCAACTTAAAGCCTGTGAGCAGCGTCTAGCGCAGTTACAAGGTGATGTGGATAACGCTGAGCCGCAAGCTGAAGTCGCGCAGTTGTCTAAAGCTGAAGCATAAGCTCATCTAAACCAACGCTACAGCTGTATGCTGTTAGCGCTGGTATGTGCTAGATCGGGCTGGAGCGTCCGGTCATTTCACGAGCCATCTCGGTGGCGTAGCTGTCAGTCATACCACCAATAAAGTCGATAATGCGCATAAAGGATGTATAGAGCGTCCAATCCGGTTGTGGCGCTGCTTGCCCGAGCAAGTCAAAGATACGACGGTTTTTAAATGACAGTGTGCCGTGCCTATGCTGTTCAAGCGCTGCACCACAAAAAGCATTCAGCAATATTTCAAGTGTGGTGTATGCGCCAATTTCATGCAGAGTTTTACGCTTATCTTGGAAAATTTTCTCACGCGCTAATGCTTTAGCGCTGAGCACGCAGGTCTGAGCAGGTCCGTTCATGTGCGCGACTAAGTCACCTTCCAGTGTGCCAGCCATTAAAGCAGGCAGCTGGTCAACAAAAGCTTGTGCTGCGGCATTGGTTAAATGCTCAATTGCTTTACCGCGTAAAATAGCCAGTTTGCGCCGACGCGAGTCGTTCGGGCCGAGTAAACGGTAGGTTTCTGGCAAGTCATCACCGACCAAGCCCAGCAACAAGGCTTCGACTTCAGCATAGTCGAGCAAGTCCATCTCAATGCCATCTTCAAGATCAATCAAGCCATAGCAAATATCATCAGCGGCTTCGACTAAATACACTAAAGGGTGGCGCGCCCAGTGTTCATCATCCAGTTTTGGAATGCCTAGTTTTTCGGCAATTTGCTCCAGCAAGGGCAATTCATTTTGGTAGCTGCCAAACTTATGCTTTTTATAGCCTTGAGCGCTGGCATGCTTGGAGCTCCAAGGGTACTTGGTAAAAGCACCTAAGGTTGCATAGGTGAGGCGCAT
>JAAZCO010000370.1 GCA_012513235.1 Gammaproteobacteria bacterium | reverse complement strand
TAAGGCAGCATTATTACCTTCTAAACGCACCACCACCGGCACCTTAACCCCCACTTCTTTGACGGCACCAATCACGCCTTCGGCGATCATATCGCAGCGTACAATACCGCCAAAAATATTAATCAAAACTGCTTTAACATGAATATCAGACAGAATAATTTTAAAGGCTTCAGAAACGCGCTCTTTGGTTGCACCGCCACCGACATCTAAAAAGTTAGCTGGCTTACCGCCGTGGTGATTAACAATATCCATAGTTCCCATGGCCAAACCAGCGCCATTCACCATGCAACCAATATCACCATCGAGGGCAACATAGTTGAGTTCAAATTGTGCCGCATGCGCTTCACGCGGATCTTCTTGCCCAAAATCTTGCATGCTACGTAACTTAGGCTGGCGATAGAGCGCATTACTATCAATAGTCACCTTGGCATCTAAACAATGCAGATAGCCGTCCTTAGTGATCACCAAAGGATTCACTTCGAGCAATGCCACATCGCGCTCAACAAACAACTTAGCTAAACTTAAAAATATTTTGACAAACTGCTGCACCTGATCGCCTTGCATGCCTAATTGGTAGGCTAAATATCGGCCTTGAAAAGGCTGCGCGCCAAGGCTTGGATCGATCATGACACGTAATATTTTTTCTGGCGTGGCGTGTGCTACTTTTTCAATATCGACACCACCTTCAGTAGACGCCATAAAGACGACACGACGTGAAGCGCGGTCAACTACGGCACCCAAATATAATTCTTGAGTAAAATCAGTGCATGCTTCAACCAGTATCTGATTAACCGGCTGACCATCTGCATCAGTTTGGTAGGTGACCAAACGCTTACCCAACCACTGCGCGGCAAAGTCTTTAGCGTCTTCAGGAGTGGTAACTAATTTAACCCCGCCGGCCTTACCGCGACCACCAGCATGCACTTGAGCTTTAACCACCCAACGCTCACCACCAATGCTATGACAGGCTTGCTCTGCTGCTTGAGGTGTCTCAGCTACAAAGGCAGCGGATACAGGTAATCCATATTCAGAAAATAATTGCTTCGCTTGATATTCATGCAAATTCATAAAGCCCTACCCGGTAAGTGTTAGATAATGTGAGATCTACCTAGTACCGAGTGTAGCGGCTATTACTCTATTAAATCAGCTCGCAAACTGTAATAAGTCAGAATTGACTTTTAGAAGGCACAATCAAAACCGCCCCTATTCAGGGGCGGTTTATTGATTAACGCTTTTTGCGGTTGGCGATATGAATCGCTTGCCCACTTACGGCGAGCGCCGCTTCGTGAAGCGCTTCAGATAAGGTTGGGTGTGAGAACACCATCAACGCTAAATCTTCAGCACTAGAGCCAAACTCCATGGCAATTGCACCCTGTTGCACTAATTCTGCAGCACTTGGGCCAATCACGTGTACACCGAGTACGCGGTCCGTGGTTGCATCAGCAATCACTTTCACAAATCCAGCGGTATCATTGGCAGCCATCGCACGACCACTCGCGGCGAATGGGAAGACACCAACGTTCACAGCGATACCATCACCTTTCAACTGCTGCTCGGTTTGACCCACGCTGGCAATTTCTGGGTGAGTGTAGATGACGCCTGGGATCAAATCGTAATTGACTTGGTTTTTCTTACCCGCAATACGCTCAACAACCATGATGCCTTCTTCTGACGCTTTGTGAGCCAGCATTGGGCCACGTACCACGTCACCAATGGCATAAACGCCTGGTACGCTGGTTGCACAAATATCATCAACGTAGATAAAGCCACGCTCATCCAGTGTTACACCACTGTCGACGGCCAATACGTTAGTGGTCACTGGGCGACGGCCAACAGACACAATTAACTTATCAAAAGTCATTTGCTGCTCGCCTTTAGCGTCGGTGAAATGCACGGTGACTTCACCATTCTTCACTTCAGAACCGGTTAAGCGTGCGCCTAAACGGATATCTAAACCTTGCTTGGTGAAAACCTTCATGGCTTCTTTAGCAACTTGCTCATCCATCGCCGGCAGGAACTTATCCTGAGCTTCAATGATAGTTACTTCAGCGCCTAAACGGCCCCAAACAGAACCCAACTCTAGACCAATCACACCCGCACCAATCACACCAAGACGCTTTGGTACCGCTTGGAATTCCAATGCGCCTGTTGAATCAACGATAACGTCTTGATCAACTGGTGCAGGTGGAATATCAATCGGCTGTGAACCGGCTGCAATAATCACGTTTTCAGCTTCGTATACTTGCACAGTACCGTCAGCTGCAGTCACTTCAACTTGCTTGTTTGCCAGCAACTTACCATGACCTTCAATGCTGGTCACGCCGTTAGCTTTAAACAAGCCAGCGATACCGCCAGTGAGGTTTTTAACAATGGTGCTCTTACGCGCGATCATTGCTGGAACGTCCATGGTGACGCCTTTAACGTCAATACCGTGTACTGCAAAGTCTTCTTTAGCTTCGTGGTATTTCCATGCACTATCCAATAAAGCTTTAGATGGTATGCAACCTACGTTCAAGCAGGTGCCACCTAAAGCCATTTTGCCGTCTTTGTCTTGATACTTTTCAATACAGGCAGTTTTCATGCCCAATTGTGCTGCTTTAATTGCTGCAACATAGCCACCAGGGCCTGCACCAATGACAATTACATCAAATTTCTGACTCATGAGCTTTCCTCGTTAAGTGGTATAAACCACGTACTGCAGCCGCCTAGTCTGTAAGCGGCTGCAGAATTATCAGATATCCAACAACAAGCGTGCTGGGTCTTCTAACAAGTTTTTCATGGTGACAAGGAAAGTCACTGCTTCTTTGCCATCAATTAAACGGTGGTCATAAGACAATGCTAAGTACATCATCGGTAAAATAACCACTTCACCGTCTACAGCCATTGGACGCTCTTGGATTTTATGCATACCCAAGATTGCTGTTTGTGGTGGGTTAACAATAGGCGTTGACAGTAAAGAACCGAATACACCACCGTTAGAGATAGTGAAGGTACCACCAGTCATTTCTTCGATTGTCAGCTTGCCTTCTTTAGCTTTGCGGCCGTATGCGTTAATGCCGCCTTCGATTTCTGCAAGGCTCATAAACTCTGCGTTACGCAGTACTGGTACCACTAAACCGCGGTCGCTTGAAACTGCAACACCGATATCTTGGTAGCCATGGTAAACAATGTCGTTACCATCAATCGAAGCGTTAACACCAGGCTGACGTTTCAGTGCTTCAACTGCCGCTTTAATAAAGAACGACATAAAGCCTAAACGTACACCGTTATGGGTCTTTTCGAACAAGTCTTTGTACTTGCTACGCAGCTCCATAATTGGCTTCATATTAACTTCGTTAAAGGTCGTTAACATTGCCATTGAAGATTGCGCTTCAACTAAACGCTCAGCAACTTTCTTACGCAGACGTGTCATTGGTACGCGCTTTTCTACGCGATCACCAGCTGCAAAGAGCGGCGCTTCTGCAGCAGGAGCAGCAGCCTTAGCAGCAGCTGCGGGCTTATTCGCCACTGCAGCAACAGCATCTTCTTTAGTCACACGACCGTCTTTACCTGTACCAGCGATATCTGCTGGGTTCAGTGCGTTTTCTGCAGCAATTTTACGCGCGGCTGGAGACAAAATAGCATCTTCGCCCGCTGCGGCTGGAGCGGCTTCGCTCGCTGCCGGTGCTGGAGCAGCAGCAGGAGCTGCAACAGCTTCAGTATCCAAACGACCTAACAACTCACCGCTTAAAACTGTTGCATCTTCGTCCGCAACAATTTCAACGATCACGCCATCAGCTTCAGCCAAAACTTCCATCACAACTTTATCAGTTTCGATATCAACAATCAGCTCATCACGCTTAACAGCGTCGCCTACTTTTTTGTGCCATGTTGCAACGGTGCCATCAGCGACCGACTCGGGAAATGCTGGGGCTTTAATTTCGATAGCCATAATAATGTGTTCCTATAAATTCGGTTGTTACGTAAAAAACCGCACCGATTTGATCAGTGCGGTTTTATCGCTGATTTAAATGCTTAAGGCTTCTTGCAACAATTGCTCTTGCTGCTCAGCATGCATCGATGCATAACCACAAGCTGGTGATGCAGAAGCAATGCGACCTGCGTATTGTAATTCAATACTTGGCTGATACGTGTGAGTCACACGACGCATATGATGCTGGCTGCAATACCAAGCGCCTTGGTTCATCGGCTCTTCTTGACACCAAATCACATCTTTAAGGTTTTTGTACTTCGCAAACTCTGCACCTAAATCATCTTCAGGGAACGGATAGAGTTGCTCAATACGCACGATGGCAATGTTCTCTAAGCCTTCGTTACGACGCTTTTCTAGCAAATCGTAGTAAACCTTACCGCTACACATGATCAAACGATCAACTTTATCAGCATCCAACGCATCAATTTCACCGATCACGTTATGGAAAGTACCTGCTGACAAGTCTTCTAATGTAGAAGTCGCTAACTTATGACGCAGTAACGATTTTGGCGTTAAAGCAATCAGTGGTTTGCGCAGCGGACGAATCGCTTGGCGACGCAGCATATGGTAAACCTGTGCTGGCGTCGTCGGCACACACACTTGAATATTGTGCTCAGCACACAACTGCAAGTAACGCTCTAAACGAGCGGACGAGTGCTCTGGACCTTGACCTTCATAACCGTGCGGCAACAACATTGTCAGGCCTGATAAACGGCCCCACTTCGTTTCACCACTGGTAATAAACTGGTCAATAACAACCTGCGCACCGTTAGCAAAGTCACCAAACTGTGCTTCCCAGATCACTAATGCGTTAGGCATAGTGCTGGCATAACCGTATTCGAATGCTAATACTGCTTCTTCAGACAAGAAGGAGTCGTACATATCAAAACGTGGCTGATCTTTGTACAGATTTTGTAGGCCGATATAAGTCGCGCCATCTTTCTGATTGTGTAATACCGCGTGACGGTGCGAGAAGGTACCGCGCCCTACGTCTTGGCCGGTAATACGGATTGGATAACCTTCAAACAACAGACTGGCGTACGCAGCATTTTCTGCAAAGCCCCAGTTGAGTGGTAAGCCACCCGCAGCCATTTTCTGACGATCTTCAAGAATCTTGGAGACTTGACGCTGTACAACAAAGCCATCTGGCGTTTCTTGTAGCTTCAGTGCAAGTTCTTGCAAAGTCTTCAGATCAAAGCGCGTGTCATACTGTGGAGTCCACTTATGACCTAGGTATGGGCGCCAATCAACAAACAACTCTTTGTTCGGCTCTTTCACCAAGCTCTGCACAACGTGCAAACCATTATCAAGCGCAGTGCGGTATTCATCACTTAAGGCTTGAACTTGTTCAGCACTTTGGATGCCATCTTTAACCAACGCATCAGCATAAAGTTCACGCGTGGTGCGCTGTTTGCTGATGATTTTGTACATTAATGGTTGTGTACCACTGGGTTCATCAGCTTCGTTGTGACCACGACGACGGTAGCACACGAGGTCAATAACGACATCACGCTTGAACTGCATACGGTAGTCAATTGCCAACTGAGTGACAAACAGCACAGCTTCCGGATCATCACCGTTCACGTGCAAAATAGGCGCTTCAATCATTTTCGCAACGTCTGTTGCGTATTCAGTTGAACGCGTATCTTCAGGCTTACTCGTGGTGAAACCAACTTGGTTGTTGATCACAATACGAATTGTACCGCCTGTTTTAAAGCCACGTGTTTGTGACATTTGGAAGGTTTCCAGCACCACACCCTGACCTGCAAACGCTGAGTCACCGTGAATAGTTACTGGAACAACTTTATCGCCATTTGGATCATTACGACGGTCTTGACGCGCGCGCACTGAACCCTCAACTACCGGAGATACAATCTCCAGGTGCGATGGGTTAAAGCTGAGTGCCAAATGCACCTCGCCACCAGGCGTCATCACGTTAGATGAAAAACCTTGGTGATATTTAACGTCGCCTGAGGCGAGGCCTTCAACGCGCTTACCATCAAACTCGTCAAATAAATCACGTGGGTTTTTACCATAGGTATTGACCAGAACGTTAAGACGTCCGCGGTGCGCCATACCTACAACAATTTCTTTAGCACCATAAGAGCCTGAGCGCTGAATAATCTCATCCATTAACGGAATCAGACTTTCACCACCTTCAAGACCAAAGCGCTTAGTACCTGGGTATTTAGTACCCAAATATTTTTCCAGACCTTCACCGGCCGTTAAACGCTCAAGAATATGCGTACGAACTTCGGGGGAAAATCCTGGACGGCTGCGTACACTTTCCAGACGCTGCTGGAACCAGCGACGCTGCTCTGAATCAACAATATGCGTAAATTCAGCACCAATAGTGCCGCAATACGTATCTTGCAGAGCTTGCTGAATCTCACGTAACGTAGCTTCTTCTTTGCCGATATTTAAATCGCCAGTACGAAACACGCTATCAAGGTCAGCATCTGTCAAACCGTAATGATGCACGGTTAGATCAGCCTGCATTGGGCGCACCCATAAGCCTAATGGATCAAGCTTAGACGCTTGATGACCACGCATACGGTAGGCTTGGATTAAACGAAGCACCTCAACTTGTTTTTTCTCATGCTCAGTGCTGATGCTGCCAGCAGAAACTGGCTGAGCTCGTCTTTGGTTTTTAGCCAATAAGACAAATTGATCACGAACTGTAGAGTGTGATACATCAGTACTTACACCACCATCAGTTGGCAGTGTTTGAAAGTAAGTACGCCACTCTTCCGATACAGAGTTCGGATCGTGCAGGTAGAGTTCATATAGCTCTTCCACATAGGCAGCATTTCCACCGGAAAGGTGGGCGCTGCTCCACATGCGCTGCATTACGCTTTCTTGCATGCTAGGTCACCCTTGATAAGGGGGACGCTACCGG
>JAAZCO010000369.1 GCA_012513235.1 Gammaproteobacteria bacterium | reverse complement strand
GAGCAGCGTGTACGTCGTGAAAATGCATTAAAAAGCGTAGCAACTATTGCAGTGGACGGCCTTTCTGATCAATTTGTGATTGATGTCGGCGCTGAAGACGCCTTGTATTGGGCGCGTGATGGTGTGCAAGATACGCAATTGCGCCGTATGAAAGCAGGCCAGGTCAGCTTTGAAGGCACATTAGATTTACATGGCATGAGTGTAGAAAAAGCACGTACCACCTTGCGTGAATTTCTGACTGAAGCTTTACGTCTAGAAGTGCGCTGTGTGCGCGTTACCCATGGTAAAGCTGCTCGCTTAGACGGCAAAGTGCCGATGATTAAAAGCCATGTCAATACCTGGTTGCGCCAGCATGAGAAGGTCCTGGGCTTTACTTCATGCGCACCAAAGCATGGCGGTACAGGTGCTGTATATGTGTTGCTGAAGCGCCATATGCTTGATGGTCGGGACGAGTAGTTAATAGTGTCCAAGATGTAGGATCTGCAATTAAACATTCTTAGAGCAAGTACGGAGATAGCCAGTGAGTCAGTCTGGATTAGCAACACTGCGTGATTATATCCGTTGGGCGGTCAGTCAATTTAGCCGCGAACAACTCTTTTTTCAAGGTGGCGAAGAGTCCATATTTGAAGAGGCGCGCGCGCTGGTACTCGGCAGCTTATATCTGCCTGAGCAACTGCATGACAAGTATTTAGATTGTAACTTGCATACCGATGAGCACCTTGTTGTGCAAAGTATGCTGAGAAAGCGTATTGAGCAGCGCTTGCCTACTGCCTATTTGCTCGGACAGGCTTGGTTTGCAGGCTTATTGTTTAAAGTAAATGAAAGTGTGGCGATACCACATTCCCCCCTAGAAGAATTAATTCCACAGAGTTTTTCACCTTGGTTGATACAGTCACCGCAACGTATTTTAGATTTGTATACAGGCTCAGGCTGTGCAGGTTTAGCCTGTGCGTTACAGTTTCTAGATGCTGAAGTAGTGTTAGCTGATAACTGTGTAAGTGCTCTTGATCTGGCTGCACAAAACATTACTGAGCATGGTTTAGACGAACGCGTGATAGTGCAGCACAGTGAATTATTTTCCAGACTCTCAGGACAACGTTTTGATTTGATTGTGTGTAAGCCACCGTATTGGTCTGTTGAGCAATGGACGCAGTTGCCACGCGAAATGCAATATGAGCCACAAGGCAGTGCGATTGCCAAAATTGGCGGCTTAGAAAGTATTCAACTGATTCTTCAGCAAGCTTGCGGCTATCTAGCTGATAATGGTTTGTTGGTATTAGAAGTGGGGCCGCATCGCGCGCATTTAGCGGCGCTCTATCCCGATATTGACTTTATTTGGCTTGAGCATTCTTACGCCAATTGTGACGTACTGGCTTTAACTGCACAGCAATGCAGCCAATACCCTTTACTGAGTACGTCTGATTCATTAGCGCGTAGCAATCCAGATCAGTAAAGCGGCCTGAAAAATAGCAAACACAATCAGCATTGAGATAGTAAAGCGTAGGGTATTGTCCTCGCTTTTGAGTTGTTGAATTTGGTCGTGATACAGCTTGATTTGTGTGCTTTGTTCACTCAAAGATTGGTCGGCTTTGTGTAGCATCACCGCAGTATCAACAGTGCTGATGATGCTCACTTTTTTCTCATTCCAGTCGTTATGCAGTTCACTAACGCGCCCGGCTGAGCATGATGCGCGCATTTGCACAGCATCTTCATAAGTGACAGTAAAGCCTTGAGCCTGCAAAGCATGATCACGGCGCAAACGTGCTGCATCGTTACTGGTGTGTTTGACCAATAGCGCTTGGTTAGCGATAGTGTAGTGACTCCAGCGCTTTTGCGCCCAGCGAGCGGCTTGTGCCAACATAAAGCGTCCCAGTCCACGGTTGCTAGGCTCGGTGCGCAAGGGCAGTTCCGGGTTGATGCGCACTTCTTTGCGTTGGTGATCAGCCCAGACCTCTAGCGTGTTGATCTCTTTGTGCGCGCTGTGGTTGGCGAGGCTCAGTGTTAAGCGTAAAAAACTCTCTTCAGCACTATGGCGTTCCACACGTTCAAAACTCAAAAACATCAAAGGCCTTAAACCCGTCTCTCGGTCTGCGGGTAAGGCTGATAAGCGTAGGAGTTGAAAATGTTCAGGCTTTAAGCTCAGCCAAGCATGCTCAGTCTGTGCAGGCTTTTCGGCGTGCTCTGCTGTATCTAATGGCTCGGCAATATCGGCAGTCATGGCGCTTCACTTGATAGCTGTTGGTATAGTTCAGCTTATCGGCACTTAGAAGAAAATCTATAGTATTACTGTCATTTGCCAAAACGGTATGTCGATCTAAGGTGCCAGAAAGAGCTGGGTACAGGTATACTGCGCAATTATTTTATCATTTCGGAGCAGGGTGTATGTCCGGTAATACTTTTGGCAAGCTTTTTACTGTTACCACCGCTGGAGAAAGCCACGGTCCAGCCTTGGTTGCGATTGTGGATGGCTGCCCTCCGGGCTTACCTTTGACTGCTGAAGATTTGCAATATGATCTAGATCGCCGTAAACCGGGCACCAGTCGCCATACGACGCAACGTAAAGAGCCTGATCAGGTTGAGATTCTCTCGGGTGTTTTTGAGGGGCAAACCACAGGTTGCCCTATTGGTTTATTGATTCGTAATACCGATCAAAAATCCAAAGACTACTCGGCGATTAAAGATATTTTCCGTCCGGCGCACGCAGATTACAGTTACCACCACAAATATGGTCAGCGTGATTATCGTGGTGGTGGTCGCAGTTCGGCACGTGAAACGGCGATGCGTGTCGCGGCTGGAGCCATTGCCAAAAAATATCTAGCGACTCAAGGTATTGTTGTGCGTGGTTATATGAGCCAGTTGGGCCCGATTGAGATTCCATTTAAAAACTGGGATGCAGTGCATGATAATGCGTTTTTTAGTCCAGATCCGAGCAAAGTAGCTGAGCTAGAAGACTATATGGATCAGCTGCGTCGTGACCAAGATTCAGTGGGTGCTAAAATCACTGTGGTCGCTGAGGGCGTCATGCCAGGGCTGGGTGAGCCAGTATTTGATCGTCTTGATGCGGATTTAGCCCATGCGTTAATGAGTATTAATGCGGTTAAAGGTGTGGAGATCGGTGCTGGCTTTGACTCAGTCGCACAGCGCGGCACCGAGCACCGCGATGAGCTGACTCCCGAAGGCTTTACCTCAAATCATGCCGGCGGTGTGTTGGGTGGTATTTCTTCCGGTCAGCCGATTATTGCGCATTTAGCTTTAAAGCCCACTTCAAGCATTACCACCTCAGGTCGCTCCATTAATATGAGCGGTGAGCCAGTGGATATGATCACTAAAGGTCGTCATGACCCTTGTGTCGGTATTCGCGCTACGCCCATAGCTGAAGCCATGATGGCGATTGTCTTGATGGATCACTTACTGCGTCATCGTGGGCAAAACGCTGATGTTAAAGTCAGCACACCTGTACTTGCACAACTGTAAATTTCAGCGCAACTGCATAGGGCTTATCACTTTAAGTCCCATGCTGAGATGCATTGTATGACAAACACCGCGTTGCCGTATTGGCGTCTATCTGGTTTTTACTTTTTTTACTTTGCACTACTGGGTGCTACAGCGCCTTTTCTGGCGTTGTATTTTGACCATTTAGGTTTTTCTGCTGCACGTATTGGTGAGTTAATTGCCATTCCCATGCTGATGCGTTGTCTTGCGCCTAATTTATGGGCATGGTTAGCCGATCGTACCCAGCAACGCTTAGCTATTGTGCGCTTTGGCGCGATCTGCACTTTGCTCTCATTTGCGTTGATCTTTTTAGATCAAAGTTTTGCTTGGCTGGCTTTGATTATGGTGCTGCATGCTTTTTTCTGGCATGCGATTTTGGCGCAATTTGAAGTCATTACTTTAGCGCACCTAGGCGAGCGCAGTGAACGTTACAGCCAACTACGGCTATGGGGTTCAGTGGGCTTTATGCTGGTTGTGGTCGGCTTTGGTTATCTATTTGATCGGGTGGGTCTAGAGTATTACCCTTGGGCTATTCTGGCAGTGATGAGTGGTATTATCCTCAGTAGTTTTTGGGTGCCAGCCCAGCCTGTAACGCTGAATATTAAAACCGATTTACAGCAAGCAGTAACGCATGAGTCACGAATAACTTCGATGTGGCCAATTGTGATATTTTTGGCTAGCGTCACCTTGATGCAGCTCTCCCACGGCCCGTACTACACTTTTCTAACGCTGCATTTAATTGATTTAAATTACTCGCGTACGGTCATTGGCTGGCTGTGGGCATTGGGTGTATTGGCCGAAATAGGCTTGTTTGTCATCATGCCTTGGTTGCTCAGGCGAGTGCGTTTAAAGCGTATTATTTTGATCAGTCTAGTACTGGCCGCTTTGCGTTGGTGGTTACTCGGTTTTTATGCCGATACCTTGGTGATTTTATTGTTTGTGCAAATATTGCATGCGGCGACTTTTGGTAGCTTTCATGCAGCCGGCATTCACTTTGTACAGCGTTATTTTGCTGCCCATAAACAAGGGCAGGGGCAGGGCTTGTATGTGTCGTTTTCTGGGGTAGGTGGTGCGCTGGGTGCTTTATATGCCGGTTATACCTGGCAAGCATTTGGAGCGAGCCTGACCTTTGCCTTGGCCAGTGTGATTGCCGTTTTAGCTGCATTATTAGTAGTGTTGGGTTTACGTAGCATTGAACAGACTGAGTCTGCATTGAAGAAGGGATCATAAACATGACATTTACTCGTGAACAACTGACTGAGCATATTATTCATGCTGGGCAGTTTTTGTATGCACGTGGTTGGTCGCCAGCCACCAGCAGCAATTATTCGGCACGCTTATCAGCCAATCAAGTATTGCTTACCGTTTCCGGCAAGCATAAAGGGCAGTTGATTGCCGAGGATATTCTCGCTACTGATTTGCAGGCGCAAAGCCTGGAGCCGCATAAGAAGCCTTCTGCAGAAGCTTTGCTGCATACGCAGATTTACAACTGGCAGCCGGCGGTTCAGGCGGTTTTACATACTCACTCGGTTAATGCCACAGTATTGTCACGTATTGAACCTGCCGCAGCGATTGAGTTTACTGATTACGAGTTACAAAAAGCTTTTGCTGGTATTAGCAGTCATAAGCAGCCGTTGTTAGTGCCGATTTTTGATAATGATCAAGATATGCCACGTTTAGCACAACAAGTGCAGCAGTGGCTTGATGCTCACCCCGATTGTCCCGGGTACTTAATTCGCGGGCATGGTTTGTATACTTGGGGCGCATCAATGCAAGAGGCTTTGCGTCATATTGAAGCTTTTGAGTTTTTGCTTGAGTGCGAGTTAAAAGTGCGTGCGTGTACTGCGCCTTGAGTGCTGAAGTGTTTTTAATTGAATTTGTATAGGAAATCACAAGCGATGAGTCAGCTGTTTGTATACCACACCAGCATGCCTAAGCAGGCGCTGAAGGTTTTAAACCATTTAGAAGATATCACCAGCACATTGAACCAGGTTGGTATACGTTTTGAGCATTGGCAGGCTCATCAATCCATTACTGCCCAATCATCCAATGATGAAGTGATCGCGGCCTATGCTGATGATATTGCGCGTTTAAAAGCTGAAGGCGGCTATGTGGCTGTTGATGTGATCAGTCTTGATGAAAAGCATCCGCAAAAAGATGAGTTGCGTGCGAAGTTTTTAGATGAGCACACACACAGTGAAGATGAAGTGCGCTTTTTTGTGTCAGGTCGTGGTTTATTCAGTTTGCATATTGATGAACATATTTACGCGGTTTTGTGCGAAAAAGGTTCGTTGATTAGCGTTCCAGCCGGCACCAAGCATTGGTTTGATATGGGTGAGCACCCACGCTTTACTGCGCTACGCTTATTTAATAACCCGCAAGGTTGGGTGGCTGAGTTTACGGGCGATAAGATTGCGCAAGCGTATCCAACCCTGGATGACCTGTTATGAGTGTCAAAGCTATTCTGACCGATATCGAAGGCACCACCAGCTCGATTGCCTTTGTCTTTGAAGTGTTATTTCCCTACGCCAAGCAACACTTGCCAGCCTATGTGCGTGCTTGTGCAGCAGATAATCCGCAGGCAGCAGTCTTGCAGGCCGTGCGTGATGAGGCCGGTGAGCCTGAGGCAGATGCCGAGCGGGTTATCAGCATCTTGGCGCAATGGATGCATGATGACGTCAAAGCCATCTCGCTCAAGACGTTACAGGGCTTAGTATGGCAAGCAGGTTATGCTAGCGGGGAGATTAAAGGGCATGTTTATGCTGATGCTGTAGCAGCGTTACAGGCTTGGCACCAACAAGGTTATGCTTTGTATGTGTATTCATCAGGTTCGATTCAAGCGCAAAAATTGATTTTTGGCTGCTCGGTTGCTGGGGATTTAACGCCTATGTTTAGTGGTTATTTTGACACGACCTCTGGACACAAGCGCGAGCGCGAATCGTATG
>JAAZCO010000368.1 GCA_012513235.1 Gammaproteobacteria bacterium | reverse complement strand
TAAGTCAGGAACTTCTTGGCGAATCACTTGCAGCGCTTCCAATGCTTGCGCAGTTCGCAAAGTGACTTCAATGACATTTAAGCCGCCAGCACACAAAGCTTGCGCTAAGCCAACCGCACGCTCCACATCATCAATCACCAGCACCGGCAAAACTGGATAAGCGCGACGTAATATTTTTTCCATAGTGAGCATCATTCAGTCCTCTATTAGAAAGCTGGCACCCTGATCTGCAGGCCCAACCCATCGACGTTGTGCCGCAAATAACTGCAAGCCATAGCCCAACGCCTGGTTATGCGGCGCCTGTGCATCACTGCGTAGAGCCAGCTGCTCTGAGGTGATATGCAGATGAAATACATCTTCACGTGCGTCTACCTCAATTAAATCACCATCCTGTATGCGACTTAACACGCCACCTTTGGCCGCTTCTGGTGTGACATGAATCGCTGCTAATACCTTACCTGATGCACCAGATAAACGGCCATCAGTAACTAATGCTACTTTCTGCCCATTAGCCTGTAAATTTGCCAGCAAGGGCATCAACTTATGCAGCTCTGGCATACCATTGGCCGCTGGACCTTGGAAACGTAACACCAACACCAGATCACCAACCAGCACGCCAGCATCATAGGCTGCCAACACATCCGCTTCCGTATCAAAGACTCGTGCTGGCGCTTTAATCGCCCAGAACTCTTCTTTTACCGCTGAAGTTTTTACTATGGCGCGACCTAAATTACCTGCCAGTAAGTGCAAGCCACTGTGCGTCGCAAATGGCTCGTTGACTGCGCGCAAAATACTTGGTGCTTGGCTGTCTTTTGGCACATCACGCCACTCAAGTTCATGGTTATTAAGATAGGGTTCACGCGCATAGGCTTGCAAACCTTGACCTGCCACAGTACTAACATCTCGATGCATAAAACCAGCATCCAACAGCTGCTTAAATAACCACGCCACACCACCCGCAGCATGAAATTGATTTACATCAGCGGCACCACTGGGATACACATGCGCCAGCAATGGCACAACTTTTGACAAGCCGGCTAGATCTTCCCAGGTCAGCTCATAACCCGCAGCTCGCGCAATAGCAGGCAAGTGCAAGGCATGGTTGGTCGAGCCGCCACTGGCTAATAAAGCCACAGCACCATTAACCAAAGCCTTCGCATCCACCTGTACCGCCAAAGGTAAAAAATGACTGCCATGGCGAGAGTTTTCAACCAGCAAGCGCGCGGCCTCATCAGTTAAAGCATGACGCAACTCAGAGACTGGCGAAGCAAAGGCACTGCCCGGCACATGCAAACCCATAGCTTCCATCAGCATTTGATTGCTATTGGCCGTGCCGTAAAACGTACAGGTACCTGGCTCATGATAAGCGGCCAACTCTGCCTCTAATAGCTCCTCGCGAGTGGCTAACCCCGCCGCATAGCGCTCACGCACTGCAGCTTTTTCAGGATTGGACAAACCGGAACTCATAGGTCCAGCAGGCACAAACACCGCTGGCAAATGACCAAAACTCAAGGCGCCAATTAATAGGCCTGGGACGATTTTATCGCACACGCCTAAATACAGTGCGCCATCAAAAACACCATGAGTGAGGCCAATCGCTGTGGCTTGCGCAATCAGATCACGTGAAAACAGCGACAACTGCATGCCGGGCGTGCCTTGGGTCACACCGTCACACATAGCCGGCACTCCCGCAGCAAATTGGGCACTGGCACCGTAGCGGTACAATGCGGCTTTGAGCTGATCAGGGTAGTTCTTGAGCGGTGCATGCGCTGACAACATATCGTTGTAGCTGGAAATAATCGCCATATGTGACGCACCACCTTGACGCATAATCACCCGTTGATCGTCCGGCTGCGCAGCCATCACGTGGGCTAAGTTCGAACAGCCATGCGCACGATTCACACCCTGCTCTGCCGCCTGCAACGCATTATTAAGATAGGTGGTACGGCGCAGTTTTGAGCGCTCCTCGATCTGCTGGGTAATACGCTCAACAACAGGATGCATCATGCTAATCTTCCTTTTTAACAATCTATTCAATAGCGTTAAACACTAAGGAGCCCAGTAAATCTGCACTGGCAATGGCGCATGCCAAAGCAAATGATAAATCGGCAAGGCC
>JAAZCO010000367.1 GCA_012513235.1 Gammaproteobacteria bacterium | reverse complement strand
CGCGTGTTCGGCCTCATCAAACATCCGCATTTGCGGATCGTCTTCGTTGGTCGCCTGCTTTTCAGAGCGCTTGCCAAATAGCTGAATGCGCATCAGGGTCAGCTCTTCTTTCAGGCGTAAAACCTCAGCCTGACTCTGCATGAACAGCGAGAACACATCATCCAGACTACCTGCAGGCAGGCGGAACTTCTCAAGCGTATTTTGCTTAAGTAAATTAAGTTCTTGGCTGATGCTTTCAGGCAGTTTTTTCATGCCCGGATTATACCGCAAATCAAGCAATAAAGCGGGGTGTAAGCACTTTATGTGGCCTGTTATTCCAAAGATCAAACCCGTCCAGCAGCCAGTTCACCTCTTCGACGGACAGCTCGATGGCATCCTCCAGTTCAGCCGGTGGCGCCTTGAATTTTTCCTGCTCCAGGCGCTTCATCCACAGGCAAAACCCATTGCGCTCCCAATACAGAATTTTGACCCGGTTACGGGCGCGATTCAGGAACACAAAAATCGACGGCTCAAACAGGGAAACGGTCATCTCCAACTCCACCAGAGCGGACAGGCCGTCGATGGATTTACGAAAGTCCACCGGCTTGGGGTATAGAAATACCTTTTTCACTTGGGCGTCGGGCCTCATCATAATCATCACCTCCACAACAATTAGGCGATGATTTTCCAGATTCAGCATCCAGAGCAGAAGATGGGGTTTATGGAGCGCTTACCCAACGCGCTGAAATTTGGCTGGATTTTGCCAGGAACGACGAGGAAACTGTGTTTTTAAAGAACAAAAATTAGGTTTGGGCTGGGTTGTACGCACTGCCGCAGCGACTTGGTAGGGCTGGGCGGTATTTTTTAGTGCTCATGAATAAGGCGGAGTAATGACATTCTTTGATTTATTCAGCATCTCCCTAAATGAGGAAATTGAAGATATTTTAATAGCTTTAAGTTCTCAATATCATTTAATTCACCCACTAGCAGGAACTGATGACTTATTTGCTTATTATATTTTAGATAGCGAGAAATCTAATCTTGCCTTGGCACGCAGAAAATTAAAAACAGTTGAAAGCAATTTAAATATCGAATAACTGAAATTCAAATAGAGAATATTATTTAATAATTATTCCCTATCTAAAAATATTTTTTTAATCTGTACACCCTGATCAATACCTTGATCACTCTTAAATCTTCTAGCATTTTTACATGCTAGAACGGCGCTACTGCAACCAACGTTGCAGTTTATTAGGAAAACGTGCTTGCAGCGGTAGATTATCCAATTGCCAAGCTTTGGGTAATGGCTCCAAGGTTTCTACGGCTAATAGCAAGCCTACTGGGCTGGTCATAAAGGGGGAACGTATCTCCGTCGGTAAGCGAGCGACCAACGATGGTTCGGCACTGACCATTGCATCATGCCAAGACCCATCAGGAAACTGCAGCTTTAAGCGCTGTCCGGGTTGCGCCAGCTGTCGATGTTTTGCATCAAGAAAGACCTGCACTTCAAATGGCCGATCAGCCTGCAATTGTAGCAAGGCTGTACCCGGAGCAACCACTTCACCCTCAGTAACAAGTATGTTTCTAACCCGCGCATCGCTAGGCGCACGAACCTGTAAGCGCTCGATGCGTTTGCTCAATGCTTGCAGTTCACCTTGATTACGCTGTAAATACAGTTGCTGTTCGCGAGAAGGCTCAAGGCTGCGCTGAAAGTCAACTAAAGCGGCTTGATGCCTGCTTAATAACTCAAGACTCTGAGTGAGCTCTGCACGCGTGGCAGCGCCCTGGCGTACCAGTCGCTGTAACTCTTGAGTACGCTGTCGTGCTGCATTGAGTTGTTGTTGTAAAATGTCTTGTTGCGCGGTGACGGCTGAACTGGCCACTGGAACACTACTTAAGGTATCGCTAATAGCCTGCTGTTGCGCTAATAGCGCAGTATTTTCCAAAGCCATCAACAACTCGCCTGCGGCGACTGAGGCACCGACCTCAACAGGCAAATCAACCACCACCCCGCTCTCCAATGCTCGAACTTCAGTGAGCGGCTGAATAATCCGTGCCGGCGCATCCAGCACGATAAATGCGCTCAGCATATTGCCAGCGAACCATAAAACCGGACTGGCCACGAGCAGCAAAATAAGATACCAACGCAAGCGAAAAGCGATACGCTTACCCGGCGCATAAATCACTTTAATCCCATTATCAACCGTAGGTTGACGCTCTTTATTACTGGTAAAACGAACTTTCATAGCGGCTGCTTCTCGATAACGGGTTGAGGATACTGTGCCCAATTCTGCCAAGCGATACCCTGCAAACCTTGGCTATGTAACTGATTATAGAAATAGGTGTTGAGTGCTTGTAAATCAGCAGCACTTCTTCCGCGCCAGCTATTTTGCACGGGCAGTTGCGCTTCCACACTTTGTGCCAGTTGAAACTGCAGTTTAGGCCATGCCGATAGTATAGCCGCAATGCGCGTGCTGACTGATTGTTGAGCTGTGCTGTATAACATCAGTGTCACGCTAGAAATATTCAGCGCTGGCAAAGCGCAAGGAATGCAGGTTTTAGCGTTTAACTGCTGCGGCGCAAACCAGCGATGGTGGCTCACAATACTGACCGGCCATACGCTACGCTGTGATGCGACTGCCAAGGTATCGAGCCAGTCTTTTAAACGTGCTTCAGGCACCGGCCATCCCAACTGCTCAACTTCTAAATCAAGGTGTAAATGATCAAAAGGCAATGTTGCAAACTTATCAATTAATTGCAGCATGCCATTGCGCTGTTCAGGTCGTAGCCAATCAGGATCACCTAACAACAGATCCACTGCCAAGCCACGTTGCTTAAGCTCGGCGATCAGCACTCTGATTTGCGGAGTAAGCGCCTCTAATTGAGCCACCTGAGTTGCATTAAAGCCAAGATACACCCGATTGAAACCTGCGCTGACAAGCCGCTCAATCTGCTGTTCTCGTTGTTCTGGTGTCAGTAACGCTGTGCTGTCCCATACATAAGTGGCGGTAGTCCAAGTTTGTTGAGGCTGGTGCATAAAGAGCGGCTGAGGGCTACTCGATTCAGAGTTAGCTGACTGCATACTTGACCAGTGCAACAGCGCGTTTGAGTGCAGCAACGGCATATTATCAGTAAGCACCTGAAGCTGGGCAAATACCGACCAAGCAGCATGCCAGTCATTGATTGCCTCTAAATCAACTTCAGCTAACTCAATCAGGGCTTGACGCACCTGCATAAAGCCACCTTCAGAATCGATAGACTGGCGAGCCTGTCGCTCCAACAGCAACTGCTGCATGTGTTGCACGCGCTGCCGACGCTCAAGCAGTTGATCCAATCGCTGCTGATAAGTCAGCAATGTCTGCTCTAGCGTTTGCAAGAGGAGTTGTTTGGTATCTTCAGCGCGGTATTGCGCCGCAATATAACGAGCAGCGGCTGGGTTTGCGCGCTTTACCCGGGTCAAACTATCCAAAGGTATTTCAAAATTAATCGCCGCTACAGTACCACCACCACTGCCACTAATTCCCGAGTGATTATCATAGCGCTGGCTAATGGTAAAATTTGCATCAACTCGATCACTCCAACGACTGCCGGCCACTGCTTGCAGTTCATGTTCAGCGGTGCGCTGTATCTGCAAAGCTGGATGCTGCTCAATAATGGGTAACCACTGCTCAACAGCACTGAGCTGCATGGGTAACGACTCGGCCAGCGGACGCGCGCTATGCGCAATAGGCTTGCCATAAAAGTATGCCAACTGTTTGTGTAGACGCGCCTTTTGTGCGGCAACACTGCTGCATAAAGGTGTAAAACGCTGCCAGCGCTGCTCGACCCATAGCTTTTCTGACAGACGTAATTGTTGTTGCTCGGCACGTTGTGCAACCAGAGCTTGCTCAGTAGCAGCGAAGGCTTGATAGCGAGAACACCATTGAGTAATGGCTTCTTGCTGCCACCAATCGATATAGGTTTGCCGTAATTGCTGCTGTTGTTCGGCGCGGGCTAAAGCCACGGAATAACTCGCTTGTCCTTTTGCTATTTTCGCATCGACCACTTCAGCATGGCGTTTCTGTAGAGTGCCCAATAAAGGATAACGTAGGCCTAACTGTGCACCATAACCGGTGTATTTCTGCAGCCCGCCTTCTTCTAAATCACGATAGCGCCCGCTATCAGCACCACCAAATAGACTCCAACGGGTTGCTTCCAAGCGCTGACTCAGCTCGGCGCTTTTTTGCTCTTCATCATAACGTGTGGCAGTTGTTGCAGGGCTATCCTGCATCTGCTGCACTAGAGACTGCAAAGTGACGGTTGTCGCCATTGAGGTCTGTGCCGTCAGCAACAGACAGCCACCACATAACCAAACACTGAGTCGCTGTCTTATACTTTTCATCAGAATCTCTTACCTTTTTTCAGCACCCACCAAGGCGCCATTCCAGTTTCTTCATGGCCGCGGCGCACTACTTCGTTTAATACACAAACAACACCCCAGCAACGTAGAGCAAACATAAATAGTGGGAAAATAGGTACAACCAGCAGCAGGCGCAGGTCTTGTTTGGGCCGCTCAGAAATCAATACCAAGCCGGTAAAATACAACACCAACGTCATCAACAAGTAGACCAAATAAATCAGCGCACCCAGCGACAGTAAGATTGGCACGGGCAACAAAATCAGCATGCTTAAGGTATAAATAACGATCATAAAAGGCAGGACCAGCTGAAAGAAAAAACCGGCCAACACCGTCATTAAAAAATTGCGCCAGCCTAATAACCGTGGCGTGATGCTGTGTGAATGCTTGCGGATATATAAAAAGAATAAATCGCCATCCCAGCGCAACCTTTGCAGGAAAAAATCGCGCAAAGTGCTTGGCGCGTCAGTATGGCCAATCGCTTCAGGCTCAAACGGAATACGGTAAGGCTGTCGACCAAAATAACTTTTGATCCGTAGCGTGAGATCCAAATCTTCAGCAGTATGAGTATCCCAACCACCAATATGCTGTAAAAAGTCTTTACGAAAAGCACCAAAAGCGCCAGAAATATTATTGACCGTATTCCATTCAGACAAGCCTGTTTTGCTGGTGTGTATCGACAAAAAATACTCAAGTTCTTGAATACGTGTCACCCATGATGTTGTTGCATTGCGCACCCGTAGACTACCCGATACAGCCGGCACATTAGGGTCGGCAAAATGCCGAACTAAAGCACTGATCGTATTGTTATCAAATGAAGTATCACCATCTAAAGCCAACACAATTTCGCCACTGGCTTGCGCCAACCCAGCGTTTAAGGAAGACACACGGCCACCGCGTTGCCATTTAGCGACTGCGCGTAACACACGATTGGGGTAAAGGCTGCGATCAATCTTAAACTCACGAATCACTCTGAGAGTCTCATGGTTTTGTGACGCACCATCCACCACTGGAATCAGTTCAATTTCACCTGGATATACTTGCTCACAGAGCGTTTGCAAGGTCAGTAACACATCACGCCCTTCGCTGTAACAGGTAATAATGCATGACACCCTTGGCCTATAGAGGCTGTTAACCGGTACGCGCTCAAGCTTTTTTAAGAACCAACGCAGCACGCCCGCCAGCACTAACGCATTCATGGGCAGCTCAATCAGCAAAAAAAAGGTAAATAACAATAACAACAATGAAGTGATACTGTTGTAGCCAGCAAATATGGTTGTGACATCCTCTGACAGGAGGAATAATGCATCAAACACTAGCCAACCTCACTTGCCAACCTGCCCATTAATAAGACAGCATTTTCTTCGTCTAATAGGCCACCCGGCAGCGTAAAAACAGCAACTTTGGCGCTCACGCCGTTATCATCATGCTCAAGTAACAGCAACAAGTCTGCCAAACGCTGGCCAAGTATTTTGGCACCTGCATAATCAGTGTGAGGCAGTAAAAACCATAGCTGATCTTCTCTGACACGACTGCAGCGATCAGTATCTCGTATCATTTCTTTAATGCGCTCAACTAAATTATCTAACGCGGCTTGACCTTCAGGAGTCATTAATGCGTTTTCTAAGCCATAAAACTGTAGCGCTATTAGCGAGCATTCAGGAAAATTAGAATAACGTCTAGCTTGTTGCAGTTGCCAATCTAGTAAATACGTAAAGTCGTTTAAACCAATCAGATTTAAACGACCAAAATACTCGCGGGAGATATCTTCAGTGAGGCCCTGCCGACACCGCAAGCGCGCTTTCTCAGTCATTGTATAGTTGCGTATTTCTCGCACACGCAATTCATCAGGGCTCTGGGCATGATCACAGTCAAGGCAACGTACAAGCACCTCTGCATCAATAAACGATGTTCGGCAGGCTCGGCAACTTTGATTTTCTAATGGTCGATCATAATCACTGCCAATATGCCGCAGACGCGTTAGGCAGTTTGGACACATCATCAAACCATCTTTTAAAAAGCTTTCCTGCGGAGCTACGTGACCACATGTAAAACAGTGCAATGCAGGCTCTTTAGCAATATCCAACTCTTTGCATTGCGGGCACACATCAACATAGTTGAGCCGCGAAGAATTACAACTGGCACAGAGTCTAATGCGATCAACCAAATCCGTACTGGCCAATAAACCTTGCTCTGCTAGCAAACGTAACCACAGCTGTTCATTCACTGACTCATTATTGGCAAAAACACGAATCAAAGGGTAGAAATAAACATTTGCTAATTTGCTATCACGTTGCGCGCTGATCTTCGCCCCAGGGCGAGTCCACAACCATGCCATTACGCATTCTTCAAGCCGCTCTGGATGACGCCCACGATTAAAGCTGCTCAGACGCTGCATCAACTTTGCGTGATTTTCTTCGATTATTGCACTATCTGCAGGCAACGGCCCATCGGCAAGGGGTAAGGGATTCGCCTGCGGCTTGAGTGTGTAAATCAGCGAAAACTGATAGCGACGGTCTTGGCGCAGCTGTGTTAACGCCTGCTCAGTGGTATTCTGCGCTAAAGATAAAATAACAACGTTTGCAGTCGTATCGTTAAATAGCTCAGCAATAGTTTTAAACTGACGCCATTGGCTGGGACAAGATTCAAGATGCTGATCAGAAATTAACGCTATTTGCAAAGGCATGACAGACGCCACCACTAAATTTAATAAAATTTTTAATATATGAAATTTATCACATTAACCAAGACATAACAGTGTATTAAATCAATTAAACCACTCGCCACCAACGCACACGCTCACCTATAGCACCACCGCACATCGGGTCGTAACTCCGTTGCTAGCCGTTAACCCGCCTTATTCATGAAACTTGTCCATAAACAAAGAAGGCAAGCGGTTTATCCTTTATAATCAATATGTTCCGACAAGAACTTGATTAGAGAGGGCCGCTCGCTAGGGGTGAAACAATACCAACCTGTAAACCAACCTGCAACCCGTCTGTTTCTGTACGCCTCAGTGGTCGCAAAACCAGCAGTGATGGCGGCGCTTTTTTGCTGCGGGAAGTCATGGATCGTAGCGGTGTGTGTGAGCAGCTTGGGCAGCAATTGCAGGACCATCGTGACCCGTCCAAAGTGCGGCACAGCCTGACCAGTCAACTGCGCACACTGATGATCCAGCAAGCTCAGGGCTGGGATGATCTGAGCGACACCCAGCTGCTGGGTGAAGATCCGGTGTTTCAGCTGGCCT
>JAAZCO010000366.1 GCA_012513235.1 Gammaproteobacteria bacterium | reverse complement strand
TTATTCCAGTTTTTGGGCAATAAATCCAAGCCTTTTTCGATAGGTATCCCAATAAAGCTAGTGACCTTGGCGGCCAAGCCTGGGTTTTCTAACAGGTTTTTTGCCACCTGTAACTGCTTACGATCATCGTCGGTCAAGATCACGCTCATGCTTTGACTCCAATGCTGCGGGGATAGATATCAGTTAAGGCAACGCATGCAGCCTTAAAGTTGCAAGCCCATCAGCCCATGCGCCAGCACCACTAACGCAGTGACCCGCAGACGTAAGGCTAAATAATACTCAGGGCGCGGTATTGCATCCATCATCCGCCATTCGAGCAGATATAGCGCAATAAAGCCCAGCGCCATAATAAGTAATACCAGCACAGGCCCGGCGAGTAGAAATGCAAACCAAGCTGCCAAGGTGATGAGATTAGTCGCCAAGGCAATACGCTTGACCTGAGCGCTGGCATTCACCACCTGCCCCCATAAGGTGCCAGCCATAAAGCTTAAAATCACCAAGCCATAGGTGAGAAACCACTGCACAGCCTCTACGCCTAACAGGGGCTGTTGCGTCAAGTGCAGATAAATCGCTAAGAAAAATGGCGTAGCACCAAGATAGGTCAGTAACCGGATCAAATTAGACTGTTGCATAACATCACTCTATTGAGGTGGAGTGCTGACATTGTAATGTGCGCACAGAAAAAGTGTCGCGCACATTTGAAGATGGAAAAGAGATCCATACTAAGACTTAACACCTGTCACCGTATGGATCGTAACTCTAGCGTTTAATAATAGTTATTAAACACCCAGCCCAGCTTGCCACTGTCATCAAGCTCTAAAACCACAGAGTTGGTGTAATGCTCATCAGTGTAATAGCTCAAAAGCCTGTCATCTTCGATCTCATCGGGTTGACCCAATGCCTGAGTAATCTGCGCAACAGTTAAACCTTTTTTCAAGCCACAAGGTAATTGCTCGCTGGCAACTAGATTAGCGCCTGTTCTTGATTTTTTAGGCTGGCATGAAGGGCACTCTCTAATCGTAATCCAGTTCTGGCCTGACGAATATGTGGTGTAACTGATCATCTCACCTGGAGCACCATGCTCATTAGCCTCTTTAGTCACTTCTGCACTCACCTTTGCACCTAATTTTTCAACAGGCAGAGTGTCTGCATAATCAAACAGTGTTTGCACGCAAGCTTCGTTTGCAGCGAACACTGTGGAAGATGCGCAGGCCAACAGCAGCGGCGCAATACATTTCAGCAGAGGTTTAAATTGATTCAATTGCATGTTTAGCATGTCCTTATGAGTGATACGAAGTGGCTTATTATTAAGCAAAATAACTATGCCCACTGAATGCGTCAGAGTCCAGCACTGGCTTAGACGCATTCATATCTACATCACTCTAATACTCACTAAAGCATGCAAACCACGATAAAACCCATCCTAACGCTGCTCGGAACGCCACGGTTTTTTTGCTAAGAAAACAGTATGGCGACTGCCTTTACCCGGGCGTGCCCGCACTGTTTGCACTGTCACTTGAAAGCCGGCTTTTTTCAACTGAATGACAAACATCGAATCAGGCCCCGCAGACCATACCGCCAACATCCCCTCAGGACGTAGACAGTTATACAGCGCCTCTAAGCCAGCAGTGGAATACAGCCAGTTATTATTGGCATGCGTAATACCTTCAGGACCATTATCTACATCAAGCAAAATAGCATCAAAATCCGGCTGCTGCTGTTTGATTAACTCGGCAATATCACCCAAACGTACCTGACTGCGCGGATCGTCCAAGGGTCGGCCAGCACAAGCACCCAACGGGCCTTGGTTCCATTGCACCACTTCAGGAATCAGCTCCGCCACTGTCACC
>JAAZCO010000365.1 GCA_012513235.1 Gammaproteobacteria bacterium | reverse complement strand
GCTACAGCAGGAATATTCAGCCAGGCCACCACTTGGCTGGGCGCGACCTGCCACGTCTGCTGCATGCGGGCTTTATCTTTAAGGCGCCAGCTATTGGCCAATAAGTTACTGTCCAACACCTGACCCGCAGCTTGAGCAAAGGTCAAGGCTGGAAACTGCTCACCGGCGCGCTGTTTAAGTGCTTGCAACTGGCCATAGGTTTGCGCCAACAACAAAGTGCGCTCGGGCTGTAGTAGCTGGGCAAAACGACTGATTAAATGCGTTTTACCTGACCCCGCATAGCCTTGCACATTAAATGACTCATCGGAAGCCGCCAAATACTCACGCAGCATTCTATTTTGCGGATCAGTCACGGATAGCTCGGCCTGAAATTCAGCAAAATACACCGGCTGCAAAGGCTTAATTTCTGCTTGATACTCAGCACTAAAGGTAAACCGCCATTGACCTTCGGCATCCAAATAGCGCTGCTCATCTACAGGGTATTCATCATCAAGCAGACTGACATTGAGTTGGGCCAAATAGGATAAGCCAGCAGCAAACTGTTCAGCAGCAAAACGCTCACTGACCAGATGCTGAAATGCCAAAGGAGTGAGATTATTCGCTTGCAATCCAGCACTGATCATCTGCGCTAACTGGCGCTCAATCGAGGCCTGTGCAGCCTGTTCACGAGCCAGTTTTTGTGCACTTTGCACACACAGCACTGCAGCCAGTTGCGCCACTGTCGCAGTTTGAAAAAAATCAGGCCAAGCACCCATCGATAATTCTTGGGCAACGGTGCGATACAAAGGTAAAAAAGTCATAAGTCTCTCACTGCTACGCAAGCGTATTCAGGCGGGTATTGAATCAGTTCAGCTTTAAATACACGCATACAAGCGCAGATTGCTAAGCAATATTGAACGAGGTCATACGCGCATTTTAGCAGAGACAGCCTATAACGCCTGCTTATCTGCAGCACTTATCCGCCTACCGACAATAATGCCCTGCAAGCAGATAAGTTAGACGCAGCACTGACAGCAACTGCTGTCTTATGACTGGCTGACTCGCTCAATAATCAAAGCGATACCCTGCCCGCCACCAATGCATAAGGTAATTAAAGCATAGCGCCCCTGCGTACGTTCCAGCTCATACAGTGCTTTGACCGTCAAAATAGCACCCGTTGCACCCACAGGATGCCCCATACCCACGGCGCCACCATTAGGATTGAGTTTCTCACTGGGTAAGCCAAGCTCTTGTGCAACCGCCATCGCTTGAGCAGCAAACGCCTCGTTGGACTCAATCACATTGATATCAGCAATCGTTAAGCCGGCTTGCTCCAAGGCCTTGTTCACCGCACCCACCGGCCCCATCCCCATTAAGGTGGGATCAACACCGCAAAAACCATTGGCCACTAAGCGCGCACGTACTTTGAGGCCCTGCTGAGCTGCAGTTTCAGCATCGGCTAATAATAACGAGGCCGCACCATCGTTAATCCCAGACGCATTACCAGCGGTGACTACACCCTCTTTTTTAAAGGCGGGCTTAAGTTTAGCTAGGTCGTCTAAGCTCACTTGCGCACGTACATGCTCATCAGTGGCGAATAGCACTTCTTCTCGACCTTTCTTAACGCTGACCGGCACGATCTGCTCGTCAAAACGTCCAGACTCTATCGCAGCAGCAGCCTTTTGATGGCTAGCCAAAGCAAACTCATCGAGCTGCTGACGAGTGAAACCGTATTGAGCGGCAATGTTTTCTGCCGTCACTCCCATATGCCCGGTAGCAAAAGGATCACTGAGGATACCCAAGGTCAAATCCTGCACCGCACCATCACCCATGCGTAAACCAGCACGCACTTTAGGCAGAATATACGCACCTTGGCTCATCGACTCCGCACCACCGGCTAAGGCCAGCTTACTGTCGCCCGTTTCAATCATTTGTGCAGCAGAAATAATCGCCTGCAAGCCAGAACCGCATAAGCGGTTGACGTTAAACGCTGCAGAACTCTCATCTAAACCAGCATTGATAGCAATATGTCGAGCTAAATACGCATCTTGTGCAGCGGTGGTAATAATATGGCCATAGACGGCATGATCGATCAATTTAACATCCACACCACTGCGCTTAATCACTTCTTGCGCCGTAGCCGTACCCATTTGTGCAGGAGTCAATGTCGACAAACTTCCACCAAACCCGCCAATGGCGGTACGTACTGCTTCAACGATAACCACTGAGTTAAACTTCATGTCTTATCCTTATTATTGAGTGCACTGATACTGATAGCGATCTGCGCCCATGCGCTATTTTATTTAGCGTCTATTATTGCGCGTTCAATGGGTATTTCAACGGCCAAACAGACGAGTTGAGCTAGCTCCTACTAAAACCCCACTAAGGTATTGACCGCCAGTAAAGGTGAACTGCTCGCAGTTAAAGTAATCGAGGTTACCCGCTGCATGTACGCAAGCCTGAGCGCAACGATGAGCGGCACCGATAAAAAACCTGAATTTTTCTTATATTCAGATCATAATATGTCGTTATTGCAGCTATGATGGCCAATGCAATACAGCATGATTTATCAATCTTTTTAGGAACTGCAAATATGATCAGTTACGTGACTTTAGGTGTGAGCAATTTAGCAGCCGCAAAAGCTTTTTACGGTGAATTACTGGCCGAGCAAGGTGCTAAAATCCTGATTGATATGGATCGCATCAGTTTTATTGGTAAAAGTATGGATCAGCCGATGCTAGCCGTGTGCATTCCTTTTAACGAGCAACCTGCACAAGCTGGCAACGGCACAATGGTGTCTTTCGCGCCGGGCTCAAAAGCGGGTGTCGACGCACTGTACAATAAAGCCATCGCCTTAGGCGCAACCTGTGACGGTGCTCCGGGTGAGCGTATCCCTGGTGTTTTTTACGGTGCCTATGTCAAAGATGTCGACGGCAACAAACTGTGCTTTAACCACTTCGAGTAAGACCATTTACTATGCAAATACACAGCGATTTCAGCCAACGCGTGGTGATTCAACCTGAGCAATATGAGTTTATTGACTCCCCGTTAGCGGGCGTCAGTCGCATGATGCTTGAACGCGCAGGCGCTGAAGTCGCTCGTGCGACCAGTATTGTGCGCTATCAACCCGGCAGTGGTTATAGCGCACACACCCACACTGGCGGCGAAGAAATCTTAGTCTTAGACGGTATTTTTTCGGATGAGCATGGTGATTACCCTGCTGGCACCTATTTACGCAATCCACCGGGTACATCACACCAACCTTTTTCCGTGGCAGGCTGTACGCTACTGGTTAAACTGTGGCAGTTTGCTGAGGATGACAACACGCAACAGGTCATCAATACCCAACACGCCCATTGGCTACCGGGTCTTGTGGAAGGTTTATCGGTGCTACCTTTACACGAGCATCAGGGCGTGAGTACTGCGTTAGTGCGCTGGGCACCCCACACTCAATTTAACCCCCATGTGCATGCCGGTGGTGAAGAGATACTGGTGCTCGAAGGTATGTTCTGTGATGAGTACGGCCAATACCCTGCTGGCAGTTGGTTAAGAAATCCCAGATACAGCAGCCACAGCCCTTTTACCCTTGCCCAAGGCGCTTTAATTTACGTTAAAGTTGGTCATATCGATGCCGGTTTAATGGGCGATCGTTTTATCAGCCCACCCATACAGAGCACATCCCTATGAGTCAGTTTGATAGCGCCAACTTATCACGCATTATAGAAATGGCTTGGGAAGATCGCACGCCCTTTGAAGCCATTGAGCAATTCTACGGCCTCAATGAAAGCGCAGTCATTGAACTGATGCGCCGCGAACTTAAAGCTTCATCCTTTCGCTTATGGCGCGCACGCGTCAGTGGTCGTAAAACCAAACATTTGCAGTTACGCCACCCGGATATCAGCCGCGGTTATTGCTCAACACAATACAAAATGCGTTAAGCACAACACTGCGGCATCACGAATGAGGCTGCAGTGTTCGCGTCCAATCATCGGCATCAATAAAACCTAAAATATGCTGCGTATCACGCTCCACGTTAATAAAGACTGACGCGCCATATTCATAGTCAACTTCGCCATAGGCTAAGTTCTCATTCACTTCATCCATGCAACTGCTGTGCGTGACCAACACCAGATTACGTCCAGGTACCTTCTTGGCTAAAGCCTCTTGCACAAAATTGTCTTTGCACTGATATAAAAAATCTGCGTAAGCGGTCGACTCAGGAAACAATAACGCGCGCGTCTGACTGGTACGCACTAAAGGGCTGCTATAAATATCAGCAGTGCCCAGCCCTAAACCAGAGAACTGTTCACGCAATTCGCGGCCCACTATGGTGGAGCGCTCGGTGATACCTGTTTCCTCTTTCTCCAAGCATGCCGCGTCAACACGACTGCAGCGCTCTAAGTGCCGCACTAACACAATCACATCACCATCTTGCCACTCGGCCAGCAAGTCAGCGGTTAATGTCGATGGGCTTTGTGACAAATCTGCAGGTTGTGGATCCGCCAAGACAAAACCAGTCACGGCCATCACAGTGGTTACTGCACACACAGCGGCTAATAGTTGCTTCTTAGTACGGGTCATCACAGGTTTAAATCCAAATCTAAGCAACATGAGCAATGGGCTCTCAAGAAATAATGTATTTAGTCAGGCAAACTGAGCATCAGTTCCGCAAATAACAACGGATCAGCATCTGCACTCATGTACAGCAGCCTAGTCGACATCTATGACAGAGTGATGACAGTTGAAAGAGGCTCTGCACACCCAAGCCTATATGCATCAACACAGGCAGATCGCGAAGCAACTTCAGCAAATAGGCAAGAAGTCCGCACTTAAGATGCGCATTTAGCAAAACTCTCATATATATAGCTAAACTATAGTCGCCATACTGGCTCACAACAGACACCCCTTTACCTCTTAGGTGCATGCCTTGTACAAAGATTTAACGTTTGATGACGATGGTTACTTAATCGATGAACTTCGAGACTTAGGCTACGATCTTGAAGATGATGATTTATCTGATTTGGATTTTAGGGATCCAGATTATGGTGATTACGCCGAAGACGCCCCAGATATTATTCTCGATGTGCCTTATGTGCCCACCGATGAAAAAATAATCTACGCGATGCTCGATTTAGCACAAGTCACCAGTGAAGACGTGCTGTACGACCTCGGTTGTGGAGATGGGCGCATCGTGGTGGCCGCCGCCTTAGAACGCAACACCCGCGGTGTCGGTATTGATATTGATCCGATGCGCATCACTGAAGCCATTGAGTACGCAGGCCATACTGGTGTTGAGTACTTAACCCGTTTTTTTGAAGGTGACTTGCTCGAAGCCGATTTCAGCGATGCCACAGTGGTGACCTTATACCTGCTGGACTTAGTTAACCTCGAACTGCGTCCGCGCTTGCTTGATGAGTTACGCCCCGGCACGCGCATTATTTCGCATGCCTTTGATATGGGTGATTGGAAGCCCGATCAACGCCAAAACTGCGGCAGCATCAATGTCTACAAATGGATTGTGCCAGCTAAAGTCGCAGGCCTATGGGAATGGCAAACCACACAAGGTGATACCTATCGCGTTGAGCTCAAGCAAAAATATCAACGTGTCTCAGGTCAAGCCTGGATCAATGGCCAGCCTGCACTTTTAGACAGCGCTTTACTGCAAGCTGATCTTTTGGAGTTGATCATTAAGAAAAACACCAGCAGCCGGGCCGAACGATTTTTAATGCAGTACAAAGGCCGAGAATTACTTGCAGCCGAAGGCGATTTACAAGCCACACCCGCAATTAAAATACTTCAGCAATAAAGCTTGCTCATTCAACATATCTACCGAGCGCAACATCTATATACCTAATCAGAAAGCTGCTACTAACACAACGGCTATCTTGCAAAGTATTGACCAGTAAGGGTAATACACACAATTTTTATCTGTTTTATCCTTATTTACTATTATTTAATCACTTATGTTATTAAGCTATATGAAAACAAAAAGAGCTTAGCAGCGTACTGAGCTTAATCACATAATTGGCATGTATAGATAACTGCCAAACATAATCACAAATGATGGCAACTATACTTGCCTGATGGAGTACGGCTTATGAAAAAGTGGCCAATAGTAATCGGCATCCTCGGAGTCGGTGGACTGGCACTTGCGTTCACATTGGGGCAAGCATTGCCGCATTTGCGCACTACAACCAGCACGATTGAAGT
>JAAZCO010000364.1 GCA_012513235.1 Gammaproteobacteria bacterium | reverse complement strand
TTGCTTAGTTTTTTTCACGCGCATAGCTCCTTTAAATCATAAAGTTAATCAAGTAAATGCGCGTCACCGCCGCGCGATGCGAAGTCTGGCAAGGTCTGCATCAGGACTCAAGATATAAAGGCTGATTTCGTGTTTTATTCTATAAAAATCACTGAAAAACATGGTGAACGCAGCATACTCAAGCACCAACCTAACACATTGAGCCTCATTGGGCTGTGCCGCCTATCAATCAAAGCGACAGACACAAAGTAAAGGTTAGGTAAATTAAGCCTATGGCAAGATTAGCAACTGAGGATACAGTTATTATTTTATAGCCATATAGCATAAGGGTTATAGCCTGCTAGCTGCTCGCTTACAGTCCAGCTGTTGAGCGCTAAGCATCATGACAGAGCCTGTTCTATGATTTATTTACAGCTGAGTTAAGCTATTATTATGCTCGGCTCGAATATGTAAATGGATGCAATTGGGCAAAACTTCCTGCAGGATACTGTTTCTAACAGTAGTTTCTGACGGCGGTGTTGCCATCCAACCGAGTCACACTGTTTTACTTGGTGGTGAATTTACTCACTGCACGACCCAGCAGCAACCCGAGTCATAAATAGGGATATGTTGCGCTAAAGGAGAGACCCTGATGAAGAACCTGATGATTGGCGGCTTAGCTGCTATGTTTTTAACTGCGAGCTTAAGCGCTAGCGCACAAGTTGATCCTGAAGATCAAATTAAATACCGTAAGGCTGGCTACAGCTTTATGAGCTGGAACATGGGCAAAATCAAAGCCATGGCCATTGACGAAAGCGTTGCTTGGGATCCAGCACAAGTACAAGCTGCTGCTAACAGCATCGCTGCAACCGCAAACTCAGGTATGGGCGCACTCTTTGGTCCTGGCACTGAGAAAAGCATTGGCGATACCAAAACACGCGTTAAGCCAGAAATGTTTACTGACCGTGAAGGCGTGACCAAAGTTGGTATCGCTTTCAACAAAGCAGCGAACGAATTAGCTGCTGCTGCTGAGACTGGCGACAAAGCACAAATCGTTGCTGCATTTGGCGCTGCAGGTAAAAGCTGCAAAGGTTGCCACGACAAATATCGTATGGACTAAGCTGCCCATCCGCACCTTAGTTTGATGTAAAAAGGTCGCCAACTCTAATCTAGAATCGGCGACCTTTTTTATTGCCTGTAATCTTTGCCATCTTACCAAGCAGGTGCAGATACTGGCGCTGGCGGCGGCTTACTTTGCCATTCACCTGAGGCTAAATACACTGCACCTAAAGCAATCGCTAAGGCACATACAAAAGCTAACCAATGCCCGCCTTGCGCTGGTTTTTGCTCTGGATATTCTTGCTCAGTGGTACCGGTGATCATCGGCTTGACCAAGTTGTGCTTTTTCAGCACCGCGTGCAACACAATGGCCAAAATATGCACGGTAATCAGAGCAATAATAATCCAGAATCCGAGCTTATGCAGACTGGTAATCTCTGCACTAAGACTGCTGCCGACCAATTTATATAAAGGCCCGGTAAAGGCAATATCATCATTGGTAAACAGGCCGCTCACCGCCTGCCAACCCAGCATACCCAGCATCGCAAACACCGATAACACACCCAAAGGGTTATGACCTAACTGGCGCCAATCGCCCCTCAGATATTGCGGCAACTGCAACAACGAACACAATAAAGTTGATAAACGTGCATAGGTTGAACCTAACAATAACCACGCCAAGCGAAAGCTCAGTAAACCAATAATGGCTAAGCCCGCTCGCGCATGCCAATCAATCAAGCCACCGCCGGCCCAACCCGTATATAAAGCGGTCGTCACACTGATCACCAATAACCAATGAAAAATTCGTAATGGTCCATCCCAGACGCGTATTTTTTGTCCCATAATCAACTCCCTACCCTTTAACTCAGTCATATTTATCAAACAAAAAAATTTTAGAAATTCTCTGGCGTCTTAGCTTTTTCCCGCGCTGTTTCTTGAGTAATCAAACCCTGACTGACTAAGCCTTTTAAACAGCTGTCTAACGTCTGCATACCTAAAGCGCCACCGGTTTGAATGGCTGAATACATTTGCGCTACTTTATCTTCACGGATCAAGTTACGAATGGCTAAAGTACCCAGCATAATTTCATGCGCAGCCACACGCCCACCGCCAATTTTTTTCAACAACACTTGCGAAATCACCGCTTGCAACGACTCGGACAGCATCGAGCGCACCATAGGTTTCTCGTCCGCAGGGAACACATCCACAATACGGTCAATGGTCTTGGCCGCCGATGTAGTATGCAAGGTACCAAAGACTAAGTGCCCGGTTTCCGCAGCAGTCAAAGCCAAACGAATGGTTTCTAAGTCACGCAACTCACCGACAAAAATCACATCAGGGTCTTCACGCAATGCTGAACGCAAGGCTTGATTAAAGCTGTGGGTATCGCGGTGCACTTCACGCTGGTTAATCAGGCTTTTTTTCGATTCATGCACAAACTCAATTGGGTCTTCTACGGTGAGAATATGTTGATACTTGGTGGAGTTGAGGTAATCGACCATCGCCGCTAATGTTGTAGATTTACCCGAACCCGTCGGGCCTGCAACTAAAATCAAACCACGCGGCATATCGGCCACATCACGAAACACCTTGCCTAAACCTAAATCATCCATGGTTAAAACTTTAGATGGAATGGTACGAAAAACCGCCGCCGCACCGCGGTTTTGATGAAAGGCATTCACTCGAAAGCGTGCAATACCCGGCACTTCAAAAGAAAAGTCGGTTTCTAAAAACTCTTCATAATCCTTGCGCTGCTTGTCGTTCATAATGTCATAAATCAAATCATGAACTTGTTTCTGTCCCATCGCTGGCAAGTTGATGCGACGTACATCTCCGTCCACACGGATCATCGGCGGCAAGCCCGCAGATAAATGTAAGTCTGATGCGCCTTGTTTCGCGCCAAATGCCAACAGTTCAGTAATATCCATAACATTCCCCAAGGTTCAGCAAGCCATTGCATCGCGGTATTTGCTGGCGATATACAGCAGGTTATAAATGCTGCATACGATAGCAGACAATAATCAGTAAACTGCCATCACACGCAAGAAAAGAGCCTTAAAGCACAACGCTGGCATCCAGCAACAAGAGCAAAACCGCCCAGCACCATTTGAATCACCAACAAGCACAGCTGTATTTTGCGCAAATAACTAAATTGCAGCACAATCTGCAGGTATATTTAACCAGCGCATGCAACAATTCAATTAAACCTATAGTTTATACCACTATATTTTGCAGTATTAACGCTAGAGGAGCTTAACCACGTGGGTAACACACAGATTACGTTTATCGGGGCTGGCAATATGGCAGCCAGCATCATTGGTGGTTTATGCAAGCAAGGCGTACCCGCGGCGATGATTCGCGCCAGCGATCCAGGTGTCGCACAACTTGAAGCGTTACACAGCCAATACGGTGTGCAGACCTTTAGTGAAAATGGCTTAGCTGTCCAAGATGCCGATATCATCGTCCTCGCTGTGAAGCCACAAGTGATGCACCACGTGTGTGAGCAGTTAGCCCCCTTTATTAACCCGCAACAACTGATTATTTCGATTGCGGCCGGCGTAACCTGCCAGAGCCTCAGCCAATGGCTGGGTGTGCAAAGTATTGTGCGCTGCATGCCCAATACCCCCTCACTGATCCAGCAAGGTGTGAGTGGTTTGTATGCCATGGAGCAGGTCTCTGCGTTGCAGCGTGAGCAAGCTGAGCAACTGCTGTCCGCAGTGGGTTTAGCTTTGTGGCTGGATTCTGAACAATTAATTGATGCCGTGACTGCGGTATCTGGCAGTGGCCCTGCGTACTTCTTCCTGCTGATTGAAGCCATGACTCAAGCCGGTGTTAAGCTGGGCTTGCCACCAGCAACAGCTGCACAGTTAGCGCAATACACAGCGCAAGGCGCTTCTACTATGGCCTGCCAAAGTAGCCTAGACGCTACCCAACTGCGCCAACAAGTCACCTCGCCGAACGGCACCACAGAGGCGGCGATTAACACCTTCCAAGCCGGTGGCTTTAGTGAGTTGGTTGAAGCGGCTGTACGCAGCGCGGCCAACCGCTCCCATGAACTTGCTCAACAACTTAGCGAATAAGAGGCCCTTATGTCAGGACTGACTGAAGCATTTATTTATATTCTACAAACGCTGGGCCAACTGTACTTAATGGTCGCCCTGCTGCGTTTTATTCTGCAACTGGTGCGCGCGGATTTTTATAATCCACTGTGCCAATTTACCGTTAAAGCCACACAACCATTACTGGCACCGCTGCGCCGAGTCATTCCCAGCGTGGCTGGTATTGATCTAGCTGGGCTGGTACTGGTGTTGGTTCTGCAGTTTGCACTCATTGGCATTGTGCTTGCCCTTGTGGGCCTGCCAATTATGCAGTTGCTGCCAAACATTTTAGCCTGGAGCTTAATTTCAGTTGCTGGCTTATTTTTGAAAATCTTTTTCTTTGCCTTAATTATTAGCGTGATTTTATCTTGGGTGGCACCGGGCAGTAACAACCCTGGCGCACAGTTGACTTATCAAATTTGCGAGCCTCTCTTGGCGCAAATTCGTCGTTTCTTACCTGACCTTGGCGGTATTGATATTTCGCCGATTTTCGCTTTTATTGCAATAAATTTACTAGAGCGCTTTGTCTTAGGCAATTTAGCCATCAGTAGCGGCTTAACTGGTCAAATCCGTACTTTGGTGAGTCCATTTCTATGACGCAATATGTGCACTGGGACGGTGATGACTTGGTTTTATTCTGTCATTTGCAACCGGGTGCCAAACGCAGTGAGTTTGCCGGCGAGCACGGTGAGCGAATTAAAATTCGCCTCAATGCACCGCCGGTGGACGGTAAAGCTAATACGCAACTTATTACTTTTTTAAGCAAGGCTTTTGCCGTCCCTAAACATGCAGTACAGATTGAAAGTGGCGAATTATCGCGTCAAAAACGTGTGCGTATTACTGCACCTAAACAGTTTCCCGATGCAGTTGAGTTTGCTCACTTAGCAACTTAAAATTAACTGCATTACAGATGTAAGCCCATAAGTTTCTAGCCTCAATCGTTGCTGAACATGCATACGCTGACTGTTCAAAAGTCCGATCAACAGTCAATACCCGCGCAATACTGCATACGACTTGCCGCGACTGGCTAGGCTCTTTAGACTGCGTCTCTTACTTTGGAGAGAGTTGCCGTGTCTTCCGTGTTCCCTATAGATTCTGTCGGCTTGGTCAAGCCGCAAGTGGCGGCTTTTGATCAGCCGCTGCAATTAGCCTGCGGTCGTACACTCGACGAATACGAGTTGGTGTATGAAACCTATGGTGAGCTCAATGCCACTGCTAGCAATGCGGTGCTGATTTGCCATGCGCTATCAGGCACCCATCACGCGGCAGGTTATCATCATGCCGATGATCGCAAGCCGGGCTGGTGGGACACCTGCATTGGTCCGGGCAAGCCCATTGATACCAATAAGTTCTTTGTCGTCTCGCCTAATAATTTAGGTGGTTGCCATGGCTCGACTGGGCCTAACACCATCAATCCCAAAACCGGTAAGGTGTATGGCGCACACTTCCCCATGATGACAGTGGAAGACTGGGTGCATAGCCAAGCTCGTCTTGCTGATCGTTTAGGTATTGCACAATGGGCGGCAGTGGTCGGCGGCAGCCTCGGCGGTATGCAAGCGCTGCAATGGACTATCAGTTACCCAGAGCGTATTCGTAACTGCATCTCGATTGCTGCAGCACCACGCTTATCAGCGCAAAATATTGCTTTTAATGAAGTCGCTCGCCAAGCCATTATTACCGACCCTGATTTCCATGCTGGAAACTTTACCGATGAAGGCACAATCCCCAAGCGCGGCTTGTCATTAGCACGCATGGTGGGACATATCACTTACTTGTCTGATGATTCGATGGGCGAGAAATTTGGTCGCGAGTTAAAAGCTGAGCGTCTCAATTATGATTTTCATAATGTTGAGTTCCAAGTCGAAAGCTATTTACGCTATCAAGGCGAGCAGTTCTCCAACAGTTTTGATGCCAATACTTACCTGCTTATGACTAAAGCCTTGGATTACTTTGATCCAGCCGCGGCACACGGCGGCGATTTATCGGCTACCTTTGCCCAGGCTCAGGCTAATTTCTATCTGATTTCTTTCACCACAGACTGGCGTTTCTCCCCTGCCCGCTCTAAAGAAATTGTCGATGCGTTGATGGATGCCAAGAAAAACGTGTCTTATTTAGATATTGACGCCCCACAAGGGCATGATGCGTTTTTAATGCCAATCCCACGTTACCTGCAAGCATTTGGCGGTTATATGAACCGCATCAGTGTGTGAGGCACTTATGAGAGCCGATTTAGAAATTATTCAACAATGGATTCCGGCCAACAGCCGCGTGCTGGATTTAGGCTGCGGTAATGGTGAGCTTCTCTCTTGGTTGCAAGAGCACAGAAATGTGACCGGTTACGGTTTAGAAATTGATCCTGACAATATTGCTGCCTGCATTGATAAGGGCGTCAATGTCATTGAGCAAAACCTAGACCTGGGTTTAGGTAACTTTGCCGACGACAGCTTTGATGTGGTGGTGATGACCCAAGCCCTGCAAGTGGTGCATTACCCCGATAAAATTTTGCAAGAAATGCTCCGTGTTGGTCGCACTTGCATTATCACCTTCCCCAACTTTGGCCACTGGCGCTGCCGGTGGTATTTAGCCCATAAGGGCCGGATGCCGGTCTCAGACTTTTTACCTTACACCTGGTACAACACACCTAATATTCATTTTTGTACTTTTGCTGATTTTGAAGCATTGTGTAGTGACATGCAGATGACAGTCCTCGATCGTCTGGCGGTGGACCGAGATCATCAGCACAACCTTGGCAATCGAATTTGGCCCAACTTGCTCGGTGAAATCGGTATTTACCGCGTCACTGGAGCCAATGCTCGTTAACTCACGGAGTTTTTCCTATGCGTTATTTATTAGCTCTAAGTTTAAGTTTCTTCATGGCATTTGCCGCTCACGCTGAGCGCAAACAAAGCTACGGCGCGCTGGA
>JAAZCO010000363.1 GCA_012513235.1 Gammaproteobacteria bacterium | reverse complement strand
GCTAACGACCCCCACTTAGAGGCATGCAAACATGACTACGTTCTCGAAAAAAGCGTTGCTCACGCTCAGTGCACTAACTCTGGCTATGAGCGCATCATTTGGCGCGATGGCCGAATCAGTAAAATCAGTTGCGGTTACCGCGATTGTTGAACACCCTGCCCTCGATTCAGTGCGCGACGGCGTGTTAGACGCGTTAAAAGAAGCGGGCTACAGCGAAGGTAAAAACCTGAAATGGCAATACCAAAGCGCGCAAGGCAATACCGGTACGGCGGCGCAAATCGCGCGTAAGTTTATTGGTGACCAACCTGATGCCATCGTTGCGATCGCTACGCCTTCAGCACAAGCTGCAGTGGCCGGCACCAAGCGTATTCCCATTGTTTTCTCAGCAGTAACTGACCCAGTTGAAGGTCAACTGACGCCAAGCTGGGAAGCCAGCGGCACTAACGTCACGGGCGTATCTGACGTACTGGAGCTGGGCAAGCAAATGGAGCTGGTTAAGCAAATCGTACCTAATGCCAAGCGCATTGGCATGGTGTTTAACCCAGGCGAAGCCAACTCAGTTGCAGTAGTCACTGCGCTAAAAGAAATTCTGCCTGAGTATGACCTCACCTTAGTTGAAGCCGCAGCGCCACGTTCAGTGGACGTAGGTACCGCTGCACGCAGCTTAGTGGGTAAAGTCGATGTGATTTATACCAATACAGATAACAACGTGGTTTCAGCTTATGAAGCCCTAGTTAAAGTCGGTAATGATATGACAATCCCATTGATTGCTTCTGACACTGACAGTGTTAAGCGTGGTGCCATCGCTGCATTAGGTGTGAACTACCGCGAACTGGGTCAGCAAACCGGCCGTATCGTAGTGCGCATCCTCAATGGTGAAAAAGCAGGCGATATCAAACCTGAAACCAGTGAGAAGATTCAGCTGTTTGTGAACTTGGCTGCCGCTGAAAAACAAGGCGTAACCTTGTCGCAAGAGCTGATTGATAGCGCAGCGGAAGTGATTCGTTAATTTACCACCCTAACGCACCCCGAGTTGCAGTCTGCGCTCGGGGTATTTTTATTTAGCCTTCGGTCAACCTACCCATGTCCCTGTTTTCAATGTTTGGTGCCCTCGAGATCGGCCTGATCTTTAGTTTAGTGGCACTCGGGGTGTTTATCTCCTTCCGCTTATTACGTTTTCCTGACTTAACTGTTGACGGCAGCTTCCCTTTGGGTGGTGCTGTTGGTGCGTTATGCATATCCAACGGAATGGATCCTTTTCTAGCCACAGCATTGGCAGCTTTAGCCGGTGCCGGCGCGGGTATCATTACCGCTATTTTAAATGTGCATTTGAAAATTATGGATCTACTGGCCAGCATCTTGATGATGATTGCCTTGTACTCGATCAACCTGCGCATTATGGGCAAGCCCAATATTCCGCTGATTATGGAACCCACAGTATTTAGCATTCTTGAGCCAAGTTGGTTGGTCGACTATATCGCGCGTCCGTTAATTTTAGTTGCAGTGGTATTAATCGCTAAATTCGCCCTGGATGCTTACTTCTCAACCCGCCAAGGTTTAGCCATTCGCGCTACCGGCTCTAACCCACGCATGGCGCGTGCCCAAGGTATCAATACCGGTGCCATGGTGATTCTCGGTATGGCCATTTCTAACGGCTTAGTCGGCTTAGCTGGTGCGCTATTTGCACAAAGCCAAGGTGGTGCGGATATCTCTATGGGCATTGGTACCATTGTGATTGGTTTGGCGGCAGTGATTGTTGGTGAAAGTATTTTGCCATCACGCAAACTGTTCTTGGTGACCCTAGCTGTGGTGTTAGGTGCAGTGGTTTATCGCTTCTTTATTGCACTGGCCCTCAATAGCGATTTTATTGGCCTGCAAGCGCAAGACCTGAACTTAGTCACCGCGCTGCTAGTGACTTTTGCCTTGGTCATCCCACTGATAAAACAGCGTTTATCACGCCGCAAGAGGGTTTAAAGATGCTCAAAGCCAATGATTTACACATTACTTTCAACCCAGGCACACCGATTGAAACCCGTGCGCTATGTGGTTTATCTCTGCAAATCCCCACCGGCCAGTTTGTCACCGTGATTGGTACCAACGGTGCTGGCAAGTCGACATTTCTTAACGCCATTTCAGGTGACTTAAGCATCGATAGCGGCAGTATTTTAATTGATGATCTTGATGTGACTCACAAACCGGTTTGGGCACGCGCCAACCAAGTGGCACGGGTTTTCCAAGACCCGATGGCTGGCACCTGCGAAGATTTAACCATTGAAGAAAACATGTCATTGGCAGAGCAACGTGGCCAACGTCGCGGTTTAAGTCGTGCGGTCAAAGCCTCACAACGCGCAGGTTTTCGTGAGCAATTGGCAATACTTGGCTTAGGCTTGGAAAACCGTTTACAAGACCGGATCGGTTTACTCTCTGGCGGCCAACGCCAAGCCGTCAGTTTGTTGATGGCGGCCTTACGTCCATCACAAATTTTGCTACTTGATGAGCATACTGCGGCACTCGATCCGCGTACCGCTGATTTTGTCTTAGAGTTGACGCAGCGCATTGTCGCGGAAAAACAGCTGACCACCATGATGGTGACCCACAGTATGCGCCAAGCGCTGGATGTGGGTGACCGCACCATTATGCTGCACCAGGGCCAAGTGGTTCTCGATGTTAGCGGTGAAGAGCGCAAAGGTTTAGATGTGCCTGACTTATTGGCCATGTTTGAAAAGGTGCGTGGCGAACAAATCACTGATGATGCTTTATTACTGAGCTAAAAGATGAACACACAACTGATACTGGTCTTATTGCTACTGCTGGTGGCAGTTGTGTTATTTGTCCGCAATCAGCCGCGCATGGATGTCGTGGCCCTGCTGATGATTGTTGCGCTACCACTGAGTGGTATTTTAACCGTACAAGAAACCATCGCTGGTTTTAGCGACCCCAGTGTTGTGGTGATTGCGGCGTTGTTTGTGATCGGTGAGGGCTTGGTGCGTACCGGCATCGCTTATCAGCTTGGCGAGCGCTTAATGCACCGCGCTGGCAGCAGTGAAACTCGGCTCATTGTTTTACTGATGCTAACTGTTGCTGGTTTAGGCTCGGTTATGAGCTCAACCGGTGTCGTCGCCATTTTTATCCCTGTGGTTTTAAGTATTGCTGCACGCCTGAATATCTCACCCAGTCGTTTGATGATGCCGCTCAGTTTTGCGGGCCTGATCAGCGGCATGCTGACTCTAGTTGCCACGCCACCCAATATGATTGTGCACAGCGAGCTGGTACGCGCAGGCCTGCCAGGCTTTAGTTTCTTTGCTTTTGCGCCTATAGGTTTAACCATCTTAATTTTGGGCATTGTGTATATGCTCGCCACTCGGCATTGGCTCGCCAGTGCCGACAGCCAAAAAACCGCTGGCGAGCCCCGCCACAACATTGCTGATCTCGTGCGCGAGTACCGCCTTGCTGGGCGTGAGCGGCGCTTGCGAGTGCGCCCGAACTCCATTCTAGCTGGGCAAACGCTAAATGAACTTCAGTTGCGTAAACAGGCTGGCATTAACGTTATTGCCGTTGAGCGCCAGCGCCGCTTCAGGCGTATTTTACTCGGCGCGACCGGTAGCACTGAGTTGCAAGCGGGCGATGTTTTGCTGGTGGATCTAGTCAGCCCAACCATCGACCTGCTCAACTTTTATTATGAAATGGGCGTTGAGCCCGTGGCCATGCAAAGCAGCTACTTTAGCGACCATCACCGCACATTAGGCGTGGCTGAAGTGATGCTGCCACCGGACTCTGGCTTGGCGGGCAAAACCATTCAAGAACTGGGTTTTCGCAGCCAACGTAAACTTAATGTAATTGGCCTGCGCCGTAACCAACAGGCCTTAGATGGGTTATTAGTTGATGAAAAACTCAAAGCCGGCGACACCTTATTAGTAGCCGGCAACTGGGAGCATATCCGTCAATTACAAGGTTATAACCGTGATTTTCTAGTACTGAGCTTACCGGCTGAAGTGGATGATGTAGCACCAGCTCTCAGCCAAGCACCGCATGCGTTATTTAGTTTAGCGGTGATGATCATTTTGATGGTCAGCGGTATGGTGCCTAATGTACTGGCCGTGCTGATTGGCTGCTTATTAATGGGTGCGTTTCGCTGCATTGATATGGACAGCGCATACAAATCGATTCACTGGCAAAGTATTGTGCTGATTGTTGGTATGTTGCCTTTTGCCTTAGCGCTGCAAAAGACCGGCGGGATTGATTTAGCCGTAGAAGGTTTGTTGAACTTATTTGGTAGCTCTGGCCCACGGATGATTCTGGCGATTCTGTTTGTCACCACCGCTATGATTGGTTTGTTTATCTCTAATACCGCCACTGCAGTGCTGATGGCGCCCGTCGCCATTGCCAGCGCGCAAGCTATGCAAGCCTCACCAGCACCCTTTGCGATGATAGTCGCTATCGCCGCCTCTGCAGCCTTTATGACGCCCATCTCCTCACCGGTAAATACACTGGTGCTTGGGCCAGGCCAGTATCGTTTTGCCGATTTTGTACGCATCGGGGTGCCTTTTACCCTTATCGTGCTGGTAACTAGCGTTATTTTAGTGCCTGTATTGTTTCCGCTTTAACGATTTCTGTTAACAGCCAGAGCTATATCTTGAGTGTTGATAAGCAGCTTAGGTGCATGCCGTACCCTGTGGATACTCATTGATCAGCGGTGTTGTTAGTAAGCTTTTTGTAAGTCTTAATTATGCTAAGACTAAAGCCGGAACTGAGGGACTTTAATCACGTATATAAACCGACCTACAAGGCTACATCACGATAATCGACACATACTTCGGTAGCCCAGACAATACATAGGCTCATTGCGTGCTTCGCTGTTGCTGTGACAAGCGAGCCATGGATGGCGAGCGCCGGAGTTGAACCCCGGACGGGTTCATCGACGGAAAAACAGCAATAGCGAAGCACAGCCCACGCCAAGCATTCAGCCAATCAACACCCATAAAAAAACGGCAGACTGCATTCACAATCTACCGTTTCGATAAAGCCCAATACAATTAATCAAGCACGCGGCAAAGTCACGCCACGCTGGCCCTGATACTTACCATTACGGTCTTTATAGGACACTTCACACTCTTCATCTGACTCAAAAAACAACATCTGCGCCACGCCTTCATTAGCGTAAATCTTCGCTGGCAAAGTCGTAGTATTGGAGAACTCCAAAGTCACATGACCTTCCCACTCGGGCTCAAGCGGCGTCACGTTAACGATAATACCGCAGCGCGCATAGGTGCTTTTACCTAAGCAAATGGTCAATACATCACGTGGAATACGGAAAAACTCAACGGTACGCGCCAGCGCAAAGGAGTTCGGCGGAATAATGCACACCGGACCCTTTACATCGACAAAGCTCTTTTCATCAAAATTTTTCGGATCAACAGTCACCGAATGCAGATTAGTAAACACCTTAAACTCATCAGCACAACGCACATCGTAACCATAACTGGACACACCGTACGAAATCACCGGCTCAGAGTCCTCGTTACGCACCTGGCGCTCCACAAAAGGCTCAATCATGCCGTGCTCTTGCGCCATACGACGAATCCACTTATCGGACTTAATACTCATGCTGACCTTCCTAAAAATTTTAATAACTACATTCAGTATAAATTCTGCGCTTAGT
>JAAZCO010000362.1 GCA_012513235.1 Gammaproteobacteria bacterium | reverse complement strand
TAGCAGTGATCCTGGTAATGCAGGCTTTACTGGTAGCTTAGTCGTGGCTGAATTTACCTCATTACAAGCAGCACAAGACTGGGCTGCAGCTGATCCATACTGCGCTGCTGATGTGTATGCGGATGTTGTAGTTAAGCCGTTTAAACAAGTCTTTCCAAGTTAATGATGCGGTCTATACAACACGCTGGAGTGGTTAAAAGTTCATGAGCACTATTTTGTTAGTGGACGATGATCAAGAGCTCAGTGAGCTTTTGAGCAGCTGGCTGAGTCAGGAAGGCTTTAATCTGCATGCTTGTTTTGATACACAAAGTGCCCGTGAGTACTTAGACCGCAACCCTGAGCCTGATGCCGTGATTTTGGATGTGATGTTACCGGACGGTAATGGCTTGCAATTATTACGCAAAGTACGCGCTGAGCATCCGCAATTACCGGTGGTAATGCTCAGTGCTCGCGGCGAACCTACGGATCGTATCATTGGTCTAGAGCTTGGGGCTGATGATTACTTGGCTAAACCTTGTGATCCACGTGAACTCACCGCTCGTTTGCGCGCAGTATTACGCCGTACTGTCAGCTCGCCGGTTGCCACCCCCAGCACTATAAGTGTTGGCGATTTGCAATATAGCCCGGCACGCGGTGTAGCCAATATCAGTGATCAAGCAGATATTGACCTGACCTTATCAGAAGGTCGTATCCTCGAGGCTTTATTAGCGGCACCTGGTGAGCCGATTGATAAGCAGCAGTTGGCCTTGCTGGCGCTGGATCGTAAGCTGACCTTGTACGATCGCAGTCTAGATATGCACATCAGCAATTTACGCCGCAAACTGGGGCCACACGCTGATAACAAACCGAGGATTGTGGCGTTACGTGGTCGTGGTTATTTCTACAGCCTGTAACTTTACCCTTTCTTTACAGGCCCTTGACTGCAACTGACATTGCTTTAGGCATACTAGATCCATACCGCAGCAAGCGGATCAATGATCTTAGGAGAACCACCATGAAAATTAAAATGACTGCAGTGTTACTGAGCGTTATCTTGCCTTTAAGTGCTTGGGCAGCTTCTGAACCAGAGAAGACGCAAGCCTCTGCAACGCAACAAAAACAGCGCGCTGAATGGCGTCAAGAAAAAATGCAAGAGCGTCAAAGCGCATGGTTTGATCGCTTAGAGCTCACTGCAGAACAACGCACAGCCTTCCAGCAAGAAATGACCGAGCATCGCGAGCAGCAACAAAAAGCACGTGATACCCATCACGAAAAGTTACGCTCCTTGCTAGATGATAAGCAGCGCGCTGCTTTTGATAAAGACACCAAGAAGATGCAAGACAAAATGAAAAAACACATGCACAAGCATGGTAAATCCAAGCACCACGGACAGGGTGACTACAAGCACAGTAAGCATTATAACCGGGCAAGTGATAAGTAAATCTAGACCTCAGCGGCTCAACTTAGACTTGAGCCGTTTTTCTGTATAAGGATGATCCGCATGCGTTCATTATTTTGGCGAATACTGGGCGCATTTTGGTTAGCCCTAGGATTAATGGGCGCCCTCACCTATTTATTAGTGCGCCTGTTTAATCAAGATGATTGGATTTTAAATCATCACCCCGGTCTCAAGGACTTTGCGACAACCTGGCTCAGCTTGCATGACTCAGGAGCTAGCGAGCCTGCGCTATACTATTTGCATCAACAAAAGCGTCGTTATCGCATTGAAACACAAATCTTTGACAGCAATGGCCTGCCATTGGGCAAAGAGCTGTCTTCACGCGCACTGGCGTGGGAAGCTAAGCGTGATATGCAGCGTTTACCGTGGCGACGTATCACTCAAGAAGTGTCGGACAGCCAAGGTCGCAGTTACTTATTTATTTACCGTATTGCTCATAGCGAGCTCGGTGCCTGGCAGCGCAATAACGGTTTGCGCCCATTAAGTGCTTTGGCGATCGCCTTAGTGATTCTAAGTCTGATGAGCTTATTGCTCACCTTATCTATTACACGTCCTTTGCAGCGCTTGCGTGATGCAGTGCATGACTTAGGTGAAAATACATACCAGCAAGATCAACTCAGCCAACTGGCCACGCGCCGCGATGAGCTCGGTGTACTTGCTGCTGATTTTAACCATATGGGTCAACGCTTACAGGGCTTAATTAAGAGCCAGCGTCAGTTGTTGCGTGATGTGTCGCATGAGTTACGCTCGCCTTTGGCGCGTCTGCAAATAGCCTTAGCCTTAGCCGAGCGTGGCAATGAAGAGCAATGTTCAGCCTTATGGCCACGTTTGCAGCTTGAGTGTGAGCGTCTCAACAGCTTGATTGATGAAATTCTAACCTTAGCTCGCTTGGATCAAGTGCAAGCTCCCAAACAAAGCATTGCCCTAGATCACTTACTGCACAAGTTACGTGATGATGCAGTGCTACTTGTACCCACGCAAACTATTGAGATTATCGGTGCCGAGAATTGTACTTATAATGGTTGGCCAGAGCTTTTACAGCGTGCCTTAGATAATTTATTACGTAATGCATTGCGCTTTAATCCTGATACACAAGCGATTGTGATTACAGTGCAGCAGCAGCCAACAGGCATTACGCTGAGTATCCGAGATCATGGCCCTGGTGTCAGTGATGAGTGGCTTGATCAATTGGGCGAAAGCTTTTTTCGCGTGCCAGGACAAGTACAACAAGGTTATGGCTTGGGCTTAGCAATAGCTAAACGTGCCATCGAGCAGCATGGCGGTAGGCTCACCTTCAGCAATCATACTGAAGGTGGTTTTGTTGCTACAGTCGAGCTGCCACTGACAGATTGATGTTACTGCGGCCACGCCTGTACATAAGGCGCTGGATCAACTGCCGGCGGATTACGCAGAGCATTAATAGGTGTGCCTAAATACATATAGGCCACCACCTGTTCATTATCTTGCAAGCCTAACCGAGCAGTCACCGCTGGCATTTCGGCCACATTGCCCGTACGCCAGACCGCGCCGACACCTTGTGCTTGCGCCGCCAGTAACACGCCGTGCGCCGCACAGCCTGCAGTAATCAACTGTTCGTGAGCCGGTACTTTAACGTGCTCTATGATGGTGGCAATCACGACTAACACTAAAGGTGCGCGCAATGGCATTGCACGTGTTTTTTCAATCAAAGCGCTGTCAGCATCAGGTGTTGCACTTAACAAGCCCTCGACAAACACCTCGCCTAATGCATAACGATCATCGCCTTGGACAGTTAAAAAACGAAAGGGGCGTAATTGCCCATGATCAGGTGCACGTAAAGCAGCACGCAAAATAATATCGAGCTGCTGGGCACTTGGAGCCGGTTCTTGCAAGCGCGGTACCGAGACACGTTTTAATAAAAGATCAATGGCGTCCACTGTATCGCTCCTTCATTATAAAAAAGTATCATAAACAATTTTAAAGCTATAACCAACCAAAACAGTAGGTTATAGCTTTGTTGGCGATACTTACTGCCTATACATTAAGCGACACGCTCAGGCTGAATATGCGGTAGCACAGGAGGCTCTATAGGATCGAGGCCGTGTGCAGCGCGGGCTGCATCGCAGTGAGCGTTATGTACACCACCTTCCCATGAGGCTTGAAACTCTTGGCAACTTGATGAGCGTTGTTCATACATAGAGCAACGCGTGGCTTCGCCAACACTGCCTAGCAACGCAGTACAGCGTGCAGGTTTACGGTCGGTACCAATCATGGCAACAAAGGTTGAGTTAATCGGCACTACTGCATCATCAGGTACAGTTCCCCCTGCCGATTGGCATTCGCCCCAGAAAAAAGACACTCGAAAGTAAGCGCAGCATGCGCCACAGGTTAAGCAAGGATTGCGGTCTGACATGATAGGTATTGACCATAAGATACCGGCCCAGGCCGGCGCGGCAGTATTTTAGCGCTACTTGAAAAAACAAGGTACTATGATTTTATTGTTTTTTAAAAATATTCTGCTGCTGTCCGCTTACCCTGTTGCAGCCGTACGCTATGCTACTTATGTTGATTATATTTGAGCAGCAGTAACCTTATAATTATAAAAAATTAATTGCGATATGGATATTTAAATTAATGGATATGTACGCAAAAAAAACAACACTGCACATCTCAAGCAGAATTAAACTGCAAGAATACTTTTTACGTATCATCGGGTATTTATTTATCGCTGCGGTTGTTGCCAGCGGTATATATACGCAGATGATTCCAAATAGCTTATTTTGGCTGATTCCTTACGCATTACTTTATCCGCAGGCTGTGCATTTACTAGCACGTTATGTGGATGATCGGCATCTGCGTGTTTTTTATGTGATCAAAGTATCGGCTGACGCCATACATACTGTGTGTATTGCCGCCTTGTTAGGCTTTCCACTCATACCGAGTTTATTAGGCTTATTGATTATTAGCTTTATCACCCTGATTACCGGTGGTCTTCGCCTGATGCTACCCATTTTTGCAGGTGTGCTGGCGCTGACAGCAGGGCTTTGGCTCGAGTTTAAGCCGCCTATAATCTTTGAGACACCCTTTCTGGTCAATCTAGTTAGCGTAGTTATTACCGCTGTGTTTATTTGTTTAACATCCTACTTTGTATATTTTCAGGGCGTTAAGTTGGCTAAAGCGCAGCGCAAGGTTCAGTTAGAGCAAAAAAAATATCAAAGTCTGGTCGAAGATCTGACCAAGTACCTATCACCACAATTGTGTGAAACCATATTGACAGGCAAGCGCCCTGCTAAGATTGCCAACCAGCGTAAAAAACTTACCGTTTTCTTTTCTGATATCAAAGGCTTTACCATGTTAGCCGAAGAGCTTGAAGCTGAAGCGCTGACAGATCTGTTGAATAACTATCTCAATGAAATGTCTAAAATCGCTTTAGAGCATGGTGCCATTATCGATAAATTTATTGGCGATAGCATTATGATTTTCTTTGGTGATCTATCCAGTAACGGTACTAAAAAGGATGCTCAAGCAGCGGTGTCTATGGCTTTGGCTATGCGCGAGCATATGAAAGTATTACAGCGTCAATGGCGCGCACAAGGTATTACCAACCCCCTAGAAATACGGATGGGGATTAATACAGGGTATTGTACGGTCGGCAATTTTGGCTCTGATGCGCGTATGGATTACACCATTATTGGCCAAGAAGTGAATTTAGCCAGCCGCCTAGAGAGCTCTGCCCAGCCAGGACAAATACTGATTTCGAATGAAACCTATTGGCTGACCAGAGATATAATTAAAGCGCAAACAAAGGGCGAGATCACTATGAAAGGCTTTTCGCGGCCAATCGAAGTGTTTGAAGTGGTTGATTTTCGTACCACTTTAGGTTGCAGTGATCGCTATATTGAGTATGAGTTACCGGGTTTTTCTATGCTGCTGGATACCAATAGCATTCAAAGCAAAGACGGGAAACAGATTGAATACGCACTTAAACATGCCAGCGTGTACTTTGATTATGAAAAAGCTAAGCTAAAAACTGATACACCTCGTCAGCGGTAAAAGGCCAGTTCAACTCACGAGCATTATCAGTGCGACGCAAAACTGGAATAGTTAATGCGTAACGCTCCAGCCACTGTGGTGAATCGATAATATCTCGTAGTTCGACGACTAATCCTTGCGCAACAAAGGGCTGCAATAGCAGTTCCGCTTCCCCGCATAAATGGCAACCTAAAGTGCCAAACAACTCACATTGGATATGCATATAGCTTGACCCACCAGTATAATGTACGACAAAGTGCAGCTAAAACTCATTAAAAGTCAGTATTATGCTGCCATGTAGCGATATATGAATAATTGATTTGTTTGTGCCATACTCATTGAGTCATTATGTTAGAGGCTTTTTCATATGTTGAATTCATGAGTACGACGCATTATCACACGAAAACACAAACTATTGAGATCGCTGGTGTAAAAGATCTTGTTATCCGCTCTTTGCGCGATAGACAACAATTTTATGACCCGCAAGGCGCAGCATCGAGACTGGGTATTTGTTCTGCATCATGGTCTTTATTTGGCATGCTATGGCCTTCGAGTATCCACTTAGCTAGCGCTTTAGCTTTACGCCCTATTAATACAGATGAAAAAATACTAGAGATTGGCTGTGGTCTAGCATTAGCAAGCTTGGTCGCTCACCGCCGCGGCGCCAATATCACAGCTTCAGACCGCCATCCTAAAGCTAAGAAATTTTTACAAAATAACCTCAAGTTGAATAACTTACCTAAACTACCATTTCGTCATGGTCAGTGGGGTGAGCATCCAACGCCATCGATTGATGATACTGGTGCAGAATTGCTGCACGAGAAATATGATTTAATTATTGGTAGCGATTTGCTATATGAGCCCGACATGCCAACGGCACTCGGACGCTTTGTCAATTTACACGCAGCTGAGCAAGCTGAAGTGTGGATTGTAGATCCCAATCGCGGCTATCGTCCTGCATTTAATCGCAAGATGCAGTCTCTGGGTTTTGAGCTAAGCTCAGACGATGTTATAACCGAAGGTACGTTTGAAGATGAGCGATACCGTGGTCGCTTACTGATTTATAATCGGCATTAATTTAAAGTCGTATCGCTAATAACGACAATCAAATGACTGCTAAAGCTTAAATGGAGATATAAAAAAGGGTGACCGAAGTCACCCTTTTTAGATCACAAGGAACTGATTAGTTCTTGTTCTCTTGAGCGGCGCGGATCAAATCACCTAAAGTGGTAGGACCTGCTGCTTCTGTTTCTTGCTTACGCAATTCTTTGATTGCATCTTTGTCATCTTCAACGTCTTTAGACTTGATAGACAAGTTAATGACGCGAGACTTACGATCGATGTTGATGATTTTCGCTTCAACTTCGTCGCCTTCTTTCAGAACGTTACGTGCATCTTCTACACGGTCACGGCTGATTTCAGATGCTTTCAATACTGCTTCGAT
>JAAZCO010000054.1 GCA_012513235.1 Gammaproteobacteria bacterium | reverse complement strand
TAAACGCGCTAAAGCTAAACCCATTTCTAGTCCAATGGCACCCAGACCTAAAATACCAATGGATTTTGGCAGTTCGTCCATCTCAAAGAAATCATCAGTCGTAATACAGTGCTCAGCAAAGGGCTGTAAAAAACCTGGCATCACCGGACGCGACCCCGTAGCAATAATCACCGACTTGGCTTGCACTTGCTGCACACCATCGGCTTGCTCAACTTCTAATAAGGTTGGCGTAAGAAAACGCGCACGCCCCATAATCAGTTGTTCCCCTGCAGCCTTCTCAGCACCTGCAGCAGCGCGACCGGCAAAGGTATCGCGTTGGCGGCGTAATTCTGCCCAAGCCTGCTGAGTATCGAGCTGTAAATGCTCAGCACCACTGATACCAAAACGCGGAAAATCTTTTTGCCCATGCCAATACTCAGCAATATGCAGCGCTACTTTCGAGGGCATACAACCAACACGCGCACAAGTCGTACCCAGCGGGCCACTATCAATTAATACAAAACTTTTCTTGGCGCGGCGCACTTCACGCAACGCATATAAACCAGCGGTACCTGCACCGATAATTGCGACATCAACATTGATTTGCTCAGACATTTTCGCCTCCATTCACTAACATTACCCTTACGCTAGCACAAAACAGACATCACCCGAGGCCATTACAATACTTTTTTATAGATCATTTACAAACAGAGGCCGTCTGTGCAGCATGTACGCAGTTTCAACATCACCAACAGAACGCAGGCACAAGTGTTTGCACGACAAAGACACACAAGCAGCTAACAATATAAATATTCACCAAGCACGGCACTGTGTCTGTGGCAAGCGCAACCATGGATGGCGTAGCGCCCGAATCGAACCCCGGACGGGTTCGTTGAGGGAAGAACAGACGCAGTGCCGTGCGACATGCGCACACTGTCCATATAACCGTCTATGCGTCTGCAACCACCAAGCCCGCCTGTACCAAAGCGGCTAACAACATGGCTATATCAGTCTGAACTCGCTCAACCGGCATCGCAAAATACTCAGCCAACACCGCGCTGATCGCATCTCCCGATAAGGGCTCATGCCGCAATAACTGCCACGCCAATTTACCACTGACATTAAGCCGATGAATCGCACCTGTGCTGGTGTGGATTAAAAACAACTCATCACCCACCGTATACACACTAACCTGCAGCGCAGGCGTCCAGATCGAATTCAAAAGTGATAATGCCGGCACGTCGGCATGCGCGGGAGGCGTGTGCAATAAACTGGCTGGCGACGCCTGCTCTACAGCACCCTGCTGCAAGGCTTGAGCTAAATAACGCGCACCTACTAAAGGCTCAGAATAACGCAGCAAGACACAATTAACCTGCTGCACCAATGGCAGTAATCGCTTCAGCAATCGTGCATCAGAAACATCACTGGAAGCAAAGTTCTGCTGCAATAACTGCAACAAACCCTCACCCGGCGCCAGCGTCACCACTTGTGGCTGAAGATTACTGGGATCACGTTCCAGCAACACTATAGTGCCAATCGGGCAGCGGTCTTGATAACTCGCCAAACGCCCCGCAGTTGGAATTACAAAACGATACCGCTCATCTTGCGGCCCAGCATGACGCTCAGAATACGCCACAAACTCAGCAGAAAAACTCTCAGGCAGCGGCAGGCGTAAACGCGGAGCCACGCCCATAGCCACGCCCTCGCCTTGTGCACTTAAACCCAAGGCATCATCACCAAACACGCGATAACCCGCAGCCGCAAAGGCCACAGACAAAGTGCTTTTGCCCGCTTTACTGCTCTCTGGAAACACCACCAACTGCCCATCAATCTCAACACTGGCACAATGCAAACCTAACAACTCAGTGTGAGCTTGCAAGCGTTGACTGACCAACTCACCCACTAAACTACAGGCAGCAGAAGCCACTGACGGCACAGTAAACTCATTGGGTTCATTGAGCGAGCCTTGCCACAGGCCTTCAGCATCGCGATACATATAAAGATCGGGTGTAGTGCTGTGTGCCGCATCAACAGTCACCGGCCAACCTGGCATCGCCTGCGTCAGGGCGGTGACTACGTCAGTAGCATTCTCAATACGCAAGCAACGCCCCACTTCAGGCAGACTGATATCTACGCTAGACATCGGCATTAGCGGCGTGGCGGACCTAAAATGACATCTTCTAAAATCAACACTGGATCCTTTTTGTACTCACGAATCCGGCTACGCTCACGGCCACGATAATCATAACCGCTGAACTTTGAGTAGCTCGGTCGTGAGTAACTGGGGCGCGAATAACTGCCACGTTTATTGTAGCGATAGCCTGCTTCGGCCTGCCCAACACTAAATAAAGTCGGCGCGACATAAGCCGCCGCCAGACCCGCACCTAACACACTCAATAAACGTCGACGCTGTTGGCACGGTTCATCTGCTGCTTCAGCTTGTGCCGTTGCTATGACTTGGTTTTCTAATTCTTTATCGTGATGCGACATCATGCGCCTCCGAGGATTGTGGTGTTTATCAGAGCTGACAGTAACACCCAACTGGATGCGCGCCGAACTCAATGCCTCAGCATAGTGAGACGAATCATACGTATGTTTCAAATTGCATTATACATACGACCACAAGTCAGCTGATTAATTCAGCCACCCACAGCAAGCACCTTTTTTAATGGCAGCCACACTCAAGTTGTGTTTAGACACCTGACAAGCTGCAGCCTTACAACGAGCCAGTCACTGACGCGCTGCAAGCAAAACAGCAACAACTACACCGGTAGGAATACTTAGTGCGCGCGATAATCAGAACGCGGCCCGTGCAGCAAACGATTAGCACCACCGGCATGCAACAAACGCAAGCTGGTCACCCCAGCAATTTCATGGCCTTTATTATTAATGGTGTTGGCCACTTGATCGATCAAAGCAATCACCAACATAGCCACCAAATTATTGCTGTTATTTTGCTGCTCTGCTGTTGAAGCACTGGCCGCACCTCGCCATAGTTCTTCACCGGTTTTTAATGACACCAAACGTGCCTCGGCAGACACGCGGGTATCACTGTTGAGCACCTTGTAACTGGTGCCATATTCAGTGATTTTTAAATACACCACCGCATCAGCGGCAAAAATCTCTCGCAGCTTCTCTGGAGCAACACCTTGAATTTCACCGGGCTCAGTCAAACCATTGTGTCTAAATAAATCGTTGACCATGGCCACCGGAAACACATAGTAGCCCGACTCAGCTAAGGGGTAAGTCACCTGCGATAAAAAACTATAACTGGCATTCACATCCAAGCTTTCATTGAGCGGCGGTAAGACCAATACTGACAATGGATTTTCATCTTTTAACTTGGTGTAGTCATACACAGTCGTTGGACCTGCGGCACAACCCACCAGTAGCACAACAGCCAGCACAACACTGGCTCGTATCAAGTGTCTCATTCAAACCGTCCTTGTTTCTCAAGCATATAGTTTACAAAATGCGCCGACTCGGGAAAGAGTTGCTTTTCTGTGACTAAATGCCCAGCACCCTCTTCATCGCGCCCGACATTGAAGTACAACAAAGCCAAATGCGCATGCAAACCTGGTGCTACGCGAACGCTGTGTGCCTGAGCCTTTTCAATGGTTTTTTCCAGGCGCGCAATTTGTGCTTGAACATCGTCTTTACCGGGCACCAAGTGGCTGTAGATGGATGCCTGATAGCCTTCCCACTCATAGTGCGTTTTTGGTTGTTGAGCACAACCGAGCAGCACTAGACTGAGCGCTAGCAGACTCAATAATGACTTAATCATTGCGCCGCTGGCCTCCACGCACCACTCTCAACACCATTCACTAAATGATCAACCGCTTCACGAATCGCTAAATCCAACACCTTGCCATTCAACGTAGAGTCATAACTGGCTGTACCACCAAAGCCAACAATTTCACGATTGGATAATGCGTACTCACCCGCACCCTGCACTGAATACACCACCTCAGAAGTGTTGACATTGACAATATTAAGACTGACTTTCGCATAAGCGACTTGGGTTTTAGCACGTCCTAAAATACCAAACAGCTGATGATCACCCACTTCTTTACGACCAAACTCAGTCACATCTCCGGTCACCATATAATTGGCACCTTTAAGATGCTGTTGCTGCCCTTTAATCGCAGCCTCAGCCTTAATTTCGCCCATATTGGTGCGATCCAATACAGTAAAGCGGTTACTTTGCTGCAAGTGTGTCACTAAGGTGGTTTTCGCCTGATTACCTAAGCGATCCACGCCATCAGAAAAAATACCGCGCTGATAGCTGGAACGATTATCAAACTTACCCACTGCAATAGGTGCCCGTGGTCCTTGGTAGTAACTGGCGGCACTCTTAACTGTCGGTGCTTCAATACTGCGTGAGGTCTCTGTTGCGCAGCCTGTGAGCAAGCCAATGGCCAATCCACATACTGCCAATATCCTTATTTTTTTCATTGCTCAACCTGTCGATTAAAGAGTCAAAAACGGCTGGCAATGCAGGCTTTACACCGGCATTGCCTGAAAATGTAATTTCAAACGCAGGAAATACTAGCAATAAAAGCCAGCGGCTAAAGCAAAAGAGGAGGACATATTACGAATCTGTGAACTGCGTCACAAAACGCAAATTTAATAGCGATGAGTGGTGTTTTTTCGGTTAAAAGCTGCTATGTCGCAACCCAGCAATACCCTATCGGGCTGTAGACTGGCACTGAGTTAGGTGCTGAGCAGATGTAGGACCAGCACTCATGAGTGCCACTGCTCTGCTCAATAGATAATCAGCCAGCCCTGCGTGCAAGATTGCAACAGCGCTGCGCGGGCACGAGTGCCCGTCATACCGTTATGCGCTGTATTTAAATCTTAGGTTGCTCACTGGGCACCTGCCAGCCACCGCCGAGGGCGCTGATCAGTTGTACGCTGGCGCTGAGTTGGGTACTGAGCAGATTCAACAAAGTGCGCTCGCTATTGAGCGCCGTGGCTTGGGCGCTGGTCACTGCCAGAAAGTCGACAAAACCGGCCTGATACTGATTTTCAATCAAGCGCAAAGTGTCTTGCGAGGCCGCCAGTGCTTCGCGCTGCACTACTATTTCCTCCTGCAATACATTCAACTGCACCAACGCATCTTCCACTTCACCAATCGCTTGCAAGGTGGTTTGGCGGTAACGCGCCACCTGTTGGTCATAGCGCGCTTCGGCTTGTTCAGTTTTCGAGCGACGCAGACCCGCATCAAACAAAGTCATAGCAAACTGCGGACCAATCGACCAGAAGCGATTGGGCATGCTAATCCAGTCCGCTAAGTTACTGCCGCGATAACCACCTGAAGCACTTAAGGTTAGATCAGGAAAATACGCACTCTTAGCCACACCAATCTCGGCATTCGCCGCCATCACGCGGCGCTCTGCAGCTGCAATATCCGGACGACGCTCCAGCAAAGATGAAGGCACAGCCATCGGCAAGACCGGCAAGCTCGGTAGTGCATCCACCGCTGCAATGCGCAAAGCATTCGGCGTAGTACCGACGAGCAAAGCAATGGCATGCTCAAAACGCGCGCGCTGCCAATCCAAGTCCAAACGCTGCGCCTGGGTATTACGCAATTGCGTCAAGGCTTGACTCACATCCGCGCGGGTGACTATCCCAGCCTGATAACGGTTTTGCGTAAGCTTTAAGGAGCGCTGATACGCAGCAATAGTGGCATCGAGCAAACGTATCTGCTCATCAATCACGCGCAATTGCAGATAGTTTTGCACCAACTCCGACTGCTGGCTTAAACGCACTCCAGCAAATTCAGCTGCACTGGCCTGCGCACTGGCTTCGCTGGACTCAACTTGGCGGCGCACCTGCCCCCAAATATCCAACTGCCAACTGAGGCCCAGCGCCACATCATTACTTTTACCCGCGCCAGTACCATTATCACTGCGTGTGGTACCAACTTGGCCGGTTGCTTTCGGGAACAATGCTGAACGACTGCCACGCACCATGGCATAGGCTTCACGCCAGGCTGCTTCTGCCGCACGCAGGTTTTGGTTGGAGGCTTCCAGTTGCGTGAGCAAATCCGCTAACTGCGCATCTTGATACACAGACCACCAAGCCACACCCGCATCGAACTCTGCCGGCTGCGCGACTTTCCAGCCCGGTGTGTGACGCAACTCCAACGACTGCGCTGCTGCAGGGCGCTGATAATCAGGCCCCAGCACACAACCGCTCAATACCACACTCGCTAAGGCACACAGACTGAATTGAATGATTGGCTTCATGGGGATACTTCCATCGAGGTTGGCGTTTTTTTGCGACGCACACGGGCGCTTAAACGGTCAAAGAATAAATACACAGCAGGCGTGCTGTACAAGGTCAAAAGCTGGCTGAGCAGCAAACCACCGACAATCGCCAAACCCAAAGGCTGGCGCGCTTCTGCACCTTCTGCTGTGCTGATTAACAAGGGCACGGCACCGAGAATCGCGGCCATGGTGGTCATCATAATCGGGCGAAAACGCTGAATACAGGCGTGTTCAATGGCTTGGCGCGCTGTCATCTGCATCTCGCGCTGCAATTGCAAAGCGAGGTCAATCATCAAGATAGCGTTCTTTTTCACCACGCCAATCAACAAGAATAACCCCAGCAGCGAAATCAAACTGAACTCACCGCCGGTCAACTGAATCGCCAGCAAAGCACCAACACCGGCCGAAGGCAAAGTCGAGAGAATGGTCAGTGGATGAATATAGCTCTCATACAACACCCCTAGTACCAGATACACGATGACAATCGACATCAGTAGCATTAAACCCTGCGCACCTTGACTCTGCGCAAACACGCCTGCGGTACCGCCTAACTTACCCTGCACTGCATTGGGCAGATTGATTTTTGCCATAGCATTTTCAATGGCCACGCTGGCCTGCTCTAAACTCACCCCCGGCGCCAGCGCAAAGCCAATGCTCTCAATCGCAAATTGGCCATCATGCTGCACGCGCTCTTGCTGCAAAGTGGATTCCCAAGTGGTAAAGGCCGACAGCGGTACCCGCTCACCATTGCGACCCATCACCTGCATCTGCTCCAGCACCTGCGGCGAACCGACAAACTTGGGGTCAATCTCCAGCACTACGCTGTATTGATTAAGGCTTTCATAAATGGTCGAGACTTGACGCTGGCTGAAGGCGTTATTAAGTAACGCGGTCACCATGGCCATATCTACACCCAAGCGCGCAGCGGTGGTGCGGTCAACTTCTAAAGTCACTTGCTGTGCACCACGACCTTCAGTGGTATCGATATCCGTCAACTCAGGCAAAGCTTTTAACGCATCACGTACTTTGGGCTGCCAGGTGCGTAAATCATCTAATTCACTGGCCAGCAGCACATATTCATTATCGGTGCTACCCCCCTCTCGCCGCCCGACGTTCAGGTCTTGCTCAGGCATTAAAAATAAGCGCGAACCCGCCACTTGCGGTATTTGCGTGCGTAGACGATTGACAATATCTTGTGCTGAATCTTTACGCTGACTCAGCGGCTGCAAACGCACAATCAAAAAGGCACTGCTGCCACCACCAATAAAACCCGCCACCGTCTGTACGTCTTTATCTTTGAGCAAAGCCTGACGGTAGACTTCCATTTTCGGCTGCATAGTGTGGTAGGACAGCCCATCATCACTGCGAATAAAGCCCATCAACTGCCCAGTATCTTGCTGCGGCATAAAGGTTTTGGGCACCACAGTAAACAGCCAAACGTTCAGAGCAATGGTCAGTACCACGCCCAATAACATCCAGCCTTGAAACTTTAAGGTCCAAGCCAACGAGCGCTGATAACCGCGCGCCACCCAAGCACCAAAACGCTGCACACGATTAGGTTGCTGGCCAGCCGCGTCCACTTCAGGGCGTAACCAGCGCGCCGAGAGCATGGGCGTCAGGGTTAATGACACCAACAAGGAAATCAAAATCGCTACGGTTAAGGTGATGGAAAACTCGCGAAATAAACGCTCAATCAAGCCGCCCATAAACAGAAT
>JAAZCO010000361.1 GCA_012513235.1 Gammaproteobacteria bacterium | reverse complement strand
CCGCCTGGATCGTTTTATCAGCCAAAACACTGCATTTAAATTATCAGATGTGCGGTTGTTAATTGCACAAAAACGCATTGTGATTGATGGGCAGCCAGCCGACTCTATCCAGCAAAAAATCACCCAGTTTACTCAGGTGATGTTGGATGGGCAGTGCTTACAAAATAACCAGCCGCTGTATTTAATGCTGCATAAGCCGCAAGGCGTGGTCAGCGCCACTAAAGATCTTAAACACAGCACGGTCTTGGATCTGCTTGAGCATCCAAACAAAGATGAACTGCATATTGTCGGCCGTTTAGATCTCAATACCAGCGGATTGGTGTTGCTGACCAACGATGGTGCGTGGTCACGTAAGATCAGTTTACCCGAGACCCAACTGGCTAAAACCTATGAAGTGACCTTAGCCAAACCGCTGACGCCTGAGTATATTCAGGTGTTTCGCGAGGGTATTTACTTTGCCTATGAAAATATCACCACGCAGTCGGCACATTTAGAGATTGTCTCTGAATTTCAGGCCACCTTGTCCTTGGTTGAAGGCAAGTACCATCAAGTGAAGCGCATGTTTGGCTATTTTCAAAATGAAGTGCTGGCGCTGCATCGCGCATCTGTGGGGCCCATAACCTTAGCAGGGCTTGAGCTAGGGCAGAGTCGCGAGCTGACACCCCAAGAGTTGGCGGCGATTGAGGCGCACTGTGTTGTATAAGCCTGGGCGTCACTGAAAACTAAGAGTCAGTAAGCTGCGATCCATGCTGCATCTGGCTTGCTAACGTGTATCGTTTTGCGCTGTGTAATGCTCGGTTGTGCTGAGCTAAACATCACATTAACCAGCGTTTTTTCATCAGCAGATAAGCCAAGCTAAACATCAGCGCGCCCAGTAGCAATAAGTACAGCCAGTCAAAGGACATAGTGGCCAGACTGCCATCTTCCAGCAGGATCGAGCGCAGTGGTTCGTACAGTTGGTAAGAGGGTAAAAAAGGTGCGATTGAGGTCAGTTTCTGGGATACATCCGCCATGGCTGAAGGCAGTAAGTGTGGCAAATAAACGATGACGCCTAAGGTTCTAGCCGTGGCCTGATTGCGGCACAGAAAACCTAAAAACACCCCATAAGCGCTAAAGCAAAAGCCGCCAACCAAGATCAGACCGATATAACTGAAGATATGCGCAGGCCAGACATTGCTCAGTAGGTGCAAAAACAGTGTTGCCACTATAATCAGTACCATACCCAAAATCAGTTTTGCCGCCAGCCACTGCACTTCATGAATGGGTGTTTGCAGCAGGCCCAGCAGGAGTTTCTTCTCTTTTTCCTCAGCGATCTGTGCGGGTAAAATAATAAAGCCCACTAGCAGAATAACCATCAGTATCCATGTTGGTAATGTCTCTTGTTGCATATCTAGGTTGTACAGAGGATTGATCGCAGAAATCCAGTTGGGACGATCGCCTTCTGCGGCTTTTTGTAATGTGGCAAAGGTTTGGACGATGGTAATGGTATGTACAGATTCTTTTTTCAGCACCAGCAATGCCAGCTTGCCAGCTTCTTGGGTGTCGTTAGTCAGGATACCGTTGATCTTATGCTCTTTTAGTAACTCTAGGCCTTGCTCTTGATCTGCTAGCCAAGTCACTGCAATCGATTCAGGAGCCGTGTGAATACTGCCAGTAATCTCTGGGGCATAAGCGTAGTTTTCCAGCAGACCAATCTTGATTGGCTCTGCTGGGCTATCCGCCTTATCAACCAGGTTGAGTGAGATAAACACAAACAAGGGAATAAACAGCACCAGCAGTAGCGTCTTGTTTTTGAATGCGATGGCGAGATCGTTGAGTGCAAGCACCAGAGTGTTTTTCATGATGTGTACAACTCTTTATGGATATCAGACTGGAAATATTCCTGTGGCACACCGTCAAAAATAATTTGGCCGTTGTGTAACACCATAATCCGCGTCGCTAGATTTTTGATTTCTTCGGGGCGGTGTGAGGTGAACAGAATGGTTTTGCCTGCGTCATGCATGCTATTGAGAAGACGATAGATCTCGCGGGTTGTTTCAAAGTCCAGCCCGGAAGTGGGCTCGTCCAGCAGTAAAATAGAAGGGTTGGCCAGTAATGCACGGCCGATGCTGACTCTTTGCTTTAAACCTTTGGACAGTGACTGCACCTTGGCTTTGCGAAAGCGCAGCAGATTGAGTTCGTTTAATACATCTTCTACGCGTGACAGCGGCGTATCGGAGAGCTTGGCGAATAATTGAAGATTGTATTCAACCGAGAAAAAATCGAACAGATTAGGGTCTTCAGGGATAAAGCCAATTTTTTTGACCACTGCCGATCTGTTACTCAGATCGATGCCGTCCACTGCAACTTCGCCGCTGTCTGGAATAATCCAGTTGGCGAGCATTTTTAGCAGGGTGGATTTGCCCGCACCGTTATGGCCGACAATAGCGATCAGTTCGCCTTTTTGTACTGTAAAGCTACTGGGAGAAAGGCCTCGGGTCTGACTATAAAGTTTGGTCAGATTCCTAACTTCGAGTTGCATAGTAAGATTCGATTTTTAGTGAGTGTTCAAGCAGGAGAGAACCAGATTTCGCACTCTAGAGCAAAATGAGTCGTACTTGATTCCACTGAATAGAGGGTGTGAATACACCGATAATAGCAGGCTATATTCACAAAAAAGCATGCACGGCGGGCGTGGCAACCATGCATGCTTTTTATGTTAGTTAGATTATTTTAATAATAACAATAACTAGAATGACAACAACTAAAGCAGTAACCATAATGATCTCCTCGGTCTATGCGCGACTGATTCAAGTCTCGTGATTTAAATTATTTATCCCAAGGCACAAAGAGCAAGGAGTGTATTGCTCTACCTATGGTCTCAGTGCGTTAATGTTGAGAATAAAATGATTATAAAAGAGTATAAACATCCTTGCTAATTGAGGTCAAACAAAGCGCACTAAAGATATTTTCTATTTCTGAGAGTCTAATCGATAGGCTTTATGTTTTGATCAGAGCTGATCAGTGCATGGCATCTGAGTAGCTCTGTCATACCTTGGTCAATACCCTTTAGAGTATCCAATACGGATTTGAGCATGGTTTTTCGATTAAGTTCGTGTTGAGTTGTTTATCTGGCCGAACTTTGCTGCTTTATTGAGCTAAGATTTGCGTTATGCAGCTCAATCTATCTAAAAAGTCGATAGTTATCAGCAATAATTAGCGCTTTTTATCAATATTTAACTGACTACAATAGTCGTTATCAACAACATAAGAGTGTTTACATGCAGTGGCGTAATTCTTCGAGTCAGTATGGTTTAGTCAGTGTCGCGATCCATTGGTTGGTGGCTGTGGCGGTGTTTGCTTT
>JAAZCO010000360.1 GCA_012513235.1 Gammaproteobacteria bacterium | reverse complement strand
TGCAAAACCAGAAAACGCTGCCAAACAAGCTCAATAAGGGATTCTTTTCATGTCGAACTTTTTTATCGACCGCCCCATTTTTGCTTGGGTATTAGCCTTAGTAATTATGCTGATTGGTGGTCTTGCAATTCTTAAATTGCCAGTGAATCAATATCCCAGTATTGCCCCACCTGCTGTAGGTATCTCAGTCAGCTACCCAGGCGCTTCGGCACAAACAGTACAAGATACTGTAGTGCAAGTGATTGAGCAGAAGATGAACGGTATTGATGGCTTACGCTATATCTCTTCGGACAGTAACTCCGACGGTAGCATGAGCATTACTATCACGTTTGAGCAAGATGTGGATCCAGATATCGCTCAAGTGCAGGTGCAAAATAAATTGCAACTGGCCACGCCACTGTTACCACAAGAAGTACAGCAACAAGGTATTCGCGTTACAAAGTCAGCAAGAAACTTCTTGATGGTGGTCGGGATTATTTCCGAAGATGGCAGCATGAACCGCTATGACTTAGCGGATTACGTTGTTTCTAACGTCCAGGACCCCATTTCACGTACTCAAGGTGTGGGTGACTTCCAGATCTTTGGTGCGCAGTACGCCATGCGCATCTGGCTGGATCCACTCAAGCTCACTAACTTTGCCATGACACCTGGCGATGTTGCCAATGCGATTCGTGAGCAAAACGTGCAAGTATCTTCCGGACAACTGGGTGGCCTGCCCGCCTCGCCTAACCAGCAGCTGACCGCAACCATTATTGGTAAAACCCGCTTTGAAACACCCGAGCAGTTTGAAAACATCCTGCTAAAAGTGAACGAAGACGGTGCACAAGTGCGCCTCAAAGATGTTGCACGTGTGGAACTGGGTGGTGAGAACTACAGTGTTAGCGCGGAATACAATGGTAAAGCCGCGACTGGTATTGGTATTAAACTGGCAACCGGTGCCAATGCCCTAGATACTGCCCGCGCCGTGCGCGCCACACTGGCCGAGCTTGAGCCGTTTTTCCCTGAAGGGATGAAAGTTGTTTACCCTTACGACACCACGCCAGTGATTTCAGCGTCTATTGAAGGTGTTGTGCACACGCTGGCTGAAGCCATTGTGCTGGTGTTCTTGGTCATGTACTTGTTTATGCAGAACGTACGTGCCACTTTGATTCCTGCCTTAGCTGTGCCCGTCGTGATTTTGGGTACTTTTGGTATCTTGGCAGCCTTCGGTTACAGCATTAACACGCTCACCATGTTCGCTATGGTCCTCTCCATCGGCTTGCTGGTGGATGACGCCATTGTCGTCGTGGAAAACGTCGAGCGCGTGATGGAAGAAGAAGGCCTCTCGCCTTTAGAAGCGACGCGCAAATCCATGGGACAAATTCAAGGTGCGCTGGTCGGTATTGGTCTGGTGCTCTCTGCGGTATTTATCCCCATGGCCTTCTTTGAAGGTTCAACCGGTGCGATTTATAAGCAGTTCTCGGTGACCATTGTCTCGGCGATGGTGCTGTCGGTTCTGGTCGCCCTAATCTTTACTCCCGCCCTGTGCGTGACCATGCTCAAGCCCATCCCTAAAGGTGGCAACTTAGAGAAGCGTGGCTTCTTTGGCTGGTTTAACCGCACCTTCCAAAAAGGTGTAAATAAATACGAGAAAGGCGTTGCCGCGATGATTCGCCGAAAAACGCCTTACTTGATTATGTATACGATCATCATCGCCATTATGGGCTGGATGTTCACTCAGATCCCCTCTTCATTCTTACCTGAAGAGGATCAAGGCGTGATCTTTGCACAGGTGCAAACACCAGCCGGTTCCACAGCTGAGCGTACCTATGATGTGATCAGCCAAATGCGTGAGTACTTGCTCACTGAAGAATCCGATACCGTGCGCTCTGTGTTTGCCATTACCGGTTTTAACTTTGCCGGCCGTGGTCAAAACTCTGGTATGGCCTTTATCGGTCTCAAGCCCTGGGGAGAGCGTACCGAAGAGCATCAAAGCGTGTTCTCTTTAGCGCAACGTGCGCAAATGAAGTTCTTCTCCTTCCGTGATGCAATGGTGTTTGCCTTTGCCCCGCCGGCGGTGATGGAACTGGGTAACGCCACGGGCTTTAATATGTTCTTGCAAGACCGTGCCGGTATCGGTCATGACGTCCTAAACAGCGCTCGTGATCAGTTTGTCAAAATGGCCAACGAAGACCCGCGTCTCACGCAAGTACGCGCCAACGGTTTACGTGATGAGCCACAGTACCAGTTGATTATTGATGACGAAAAAGCCAGCTCCATGGGCTTATCTTTATCCGCTATCAACCAAACGCTGTCTACGGCTTGGGGTAGTAGCTACGTCAATGACTTTATTGACCGCGGTCGCGTGAAGAAAGTCTTTATGCAGGCCGAAGCTGATGCGCGCATGAACCCTGAAGACTTAGCCAAATGGTATGTGCGCAATAATAAAGGCGAAATGATTCCCTTCGATAGTTTTGCCCGCGGCGAATGGACTTATGGCTCACCTAAACTGTCACGCTATAACGGTGTGCCAGCCATGGAAGTTTTGGGTAGCGCAGCACCGGGTTACAGCTCAGGCGATGCAATGATTGCTGTGGAAGAAATCGCCAAGCAACTACCCACAGGTGTGGGCATGGCATGGACCGGCTTATCCTATGAGGAACGCCTCTCCGGTGACCAAGCTCCTGCTCTGTATGCGCTGTCTTTACTGGTGGTGTTCTTATGCTTAGCAGCCATGTATGAAAGCTGGTCTGTCCCCTTCTCGGTGATGCTAGTGGTACCACTGGGTATTATTGGTGCACTGCTGGCCACTTACGGCCGTGGCTTATCCAATGACGTCTACTTCCAAATTGGTTTATTGACCACCATTGGCTTGTCGGCACGTAACGCCATTTTGATTGTGGAGTTTGCCAAATCCTTGCACGAAGGTGGCATGAGCATAGCGGCGGCAGCGGTTGAAGCATGTCGTATTCGTTTACGTCCGATTATTATGACTTCATTGGCATTTATTCTGGGTGTGACACCGCTGGCAATCTCAACCGGTGCGGGTGCAGGCAGTAAGCACGCCATTGGTACCGGTGTGATCGGCGGCATGTTATCAGCGATGGCATTGGCTATTTTCTTTGTGCCATTGTTTTACGTATTGGTCAGCTCGTTGTTTAAATCAGCGGCTGACAAGCAGGAGAAGGGCCAATGAAACATACCGCTCTAGCCGCTGCCCTTGTGGCTGCTTTAACAGGTTGCTCACTGGCACCCCAGTATGAGCAACCTAGCGCTCCCGTTGCCGAGCAATGGCAGGGCGCGAATGCACAAGAAACCTTAGCCGCACTGCCCAATTGGCGTGAGTTTTTCCAAGACCCAGTCCTGCAATCTTTAATCAGTACTGCTTTGGATAACAACCGTGATTTGCGGATTGCAGCGTTAAATGTGGACGCCTTCCGCGCGCAATACCGTATTCAGCGCAGTGCGCTATTCCCAGCAGTGGATGCAGGTGGCGGTGCAAACCGTCAACGTATTCCAGGCAGCATGAGCCCAACTGGCGACTCAACCATCAATAGCCAATACTCAGCCAACTTAGGCACTACGGCGTGGGAGCTGGACTTTTTTGGCCGCTTAGGCAGCTTGCGCGATCAAGCACTGGAAACTTACTTCGCCAGCGCACAAGCGCAGCGCAGCACCCAGTTAAGCTTAATCTCCAGCGTTGCGACTGCTTGGCTCAGCCTGCAAGCTGACCAAGAAACACTCGCTTTAGTACGCGACACTTTGGCAACTTACCAGGACAGCTTAAACTTGGTTGAACGCCGTTATAATGCCGGCGTTGCAACCTCACTTGAACTGCAACAAGCGCGTACTGCGGTCAATGGTGCCAAGGTCAGCTTGGCGCAGTTTGAGCGTCAAAGCGTACAAAGCCGCAACGCTCTGAATCTACTGCTCGGTGCCAAGCCAAGCGCTAACATTGCTAGCGCCGTACCTTTAAGTCACTTTAAGTTTGCTGACTTACCGGTGGGCTTACCAGCACATTTGCTGCAACGTCGCCCTGACATCCTGCGTGCAGAGCATGAGCTTAAAGCAGCTAACGCTAACATTGGCGCAGCACGTGCGGCCTTCTTCCCAAGCATCAGCCTCACCGCGAATGCGGGTAGCTTAAGCCCTGATTTATCAGGCTTATTTGATGGCGGTAGTGGTTCATGGTTGTTTATGCCAAGCATTAATATCCCGATTTTTAATGCTGGTCGTTTACGTGCCAACTTGGATTACAGTGAAATTCAGAAAGATATCCATGTCGCACGTTATGAAAAAACCATTCAAACTGCTTTCCAAGAAGTGGCTGATGGTGTAATCGAACGCACGACCTATAAACAACAATTGGCGGCCAGTGATGAACTGGTAAAATCCAGCGTGGATTATTATTTGTTAGCTGATCGTCGTTACAGTGAAGGTATTGACGATCAACTGGCAGTCCTGGATGCACAGCGCTTGCTGTTTGATGCCAAGCAAAAACGTATCACTACGCAGTTTGCGCAACTGGTCAGCGAAATCAATCTGTATAAAGCCCTCGGTGGCGGTTATACCGATGAGCAGCTAGCCGAACAATAATCGACTACTGCACACAAAAACGGGCGCTGTGCTGATGCAGGCGCCCGTTTTTTATGTGGCCGATGCGAGGCGTCAGCTAAACACTGTAACTCTACTACTGCGCTGCAGCCTGCTCGTCCGCTAGCAACTTTGCATCCACTTCATTGATTGGCAGCGGATGACTGAAAAAATAGCCTTGAAAGGCTTTACAGCCATTGTCTAACAGCCAATCCAGTTGTTGCTGTGTCTCCACGCCTTCGGCTACAACATTCAGATCCAAGCTCTTGGCCAGCGCCATAATGGTGCGCGCAATGGCAGCGTGACTGGGGTCATCAAAAATATCATCGACAAAGGATTTATCAATTTTCAACTGATCAAGCGGCAACATCTTTAGGTAACTCAAGGATGAATACCCAGTACCAAAATCATCTAGTGAAAATCTAATACCTAATTGACGTAAGGTTTCCATTTTCACAACGGTGCTATCAATGTTGTCGTGCAACATACTTTCGGTCAACTCTAGGCGCAAACGATCAGCACGCGCACCCGTACGCTGCAAGACTTCTTGGATCTGCTCAGCGAAACCTACTTGATTAAACTGACGTGCACTGACATTCACCGCCAGAGTCCAATGCGCACGCTCAGGCTGCCTATTCCACTGCGCAAGCTGCTGACAAGCGCTCTCTAGAATCCATGCGCCAATAGGAATAATCAGCCCACTTTGCTCGGCCAATGGAATGAAATCTACGGGTGAAACAGGTCCTCGCTCAGGATGAAACCAGCGCACTAAAGCTTCAAAACCCAGAATATCTTGCTCTGTATTCACTACCGGCTGGTAAAATAGCACCAACTCATCACGCTCAAGCACCTTACGCAAGTCTTGCAAAATCATAGCGCGTTGATTGGTCTCTTCTTGCAAAGCAGCTTCAAAAAAGCACAGCTGATTACGACCCGCTTCTTTGGCGCTGTATAGAGCAATATCCGCTTGTTTGATCAGCTCTTCAGAGTCGTCATCAAAGGCTTCAAATAGCACCACACCTAAGCTTGGGGTGACATTTAACTGATGGACACCCAGCAGGTAAGGCTCAGCTAATGCATTGCGGATTTTCTCACCAATATGTTTAGTATTAGTAATAGCCGAAGCCGAATCAAAGCCCACTTTGTCTAAGATAATCACAAACTCATCACCGCCCAGTCGCGCGACAGTATCGACTTTACGCACGCATTCCGTCAGGCGCTGAGCAATTTTTCTCAGCAACTCATCCCCCAAAGCGTGGCCCAAGGTATCGTTCACTTCTTTAAAGTGATCCAAATCCATCAACAACACCGCACCAAAGCTTGGGTAGCGTTCTTTACTTTGAATGGTTTTAATCAGGCGATCATTCATCAGGCGGCGATTGGGCAAACCGGTTAAGGCATCATGCAAAGCCATACGCTGGGTTTGTGCTTCAGCTTCTTTTCTAGAGGTAATATCGGCACGAATCGCCACATACTGCTCAGGCTTACCATTCTTGCCAAAGAAAGGCACGATGGTTGATTGCACCCAATACAAAGAGCCATCTTTAGCTCTATTGCACACTTCACCATTCCACACTTCACCGCGAGTAATGGTGCTCCACAGATCGGTAAAAAATTCTTTAGGGTGGTGGCCAGAGTTAATGACTTTATGCGTGCGGCCAATCAAGTCTTCACGCGGGTACTGAGAAATAGTACAAAACTTATCATTCACGCGAGTAATCACACCGCGTGAATCTGTTACCGCAACAATGGCATGGGCATCCAATGCCATTTTTAACTCATTGATTTCTTTTTGCGAAGCGTTTAAAGCTTGTCGATTGTTCTCATAGGTATGCAGGCCAATAAATACTGCCATATAAATAAAAGTATAAGCCGCCACACTGTATAGATGTTCTAACACAGCAAAAGCTGGGATATTCAGCACTAATACCGAGGTCAGCTCGCGCATCCCGAGCAGAAAAAAAGCCACCCCAAGACACAGTAACAAGCGGCTTTGCACTCTTTTACTGCGTAAAAACAGCAATAAAGCTAGAGTGAAATTGACCAAAGCAAAAGCCATTTCATAATCGGCCTGAAAACCATTTAACTGCAGCGCAGCCACAAAGGCCACGTCATGCGCATATGCCACTACCACCATAATGAGTACAGCTATGATGCATATTAAGTAAGCGGCACTTGCGTTTACAAAATGCTGAAAGACAGTTCTCATTCACATCCTTATTGATTCATTAGCCGGCCATCAGCAATAACAGTTGAGTCTAAGCTCACTATAGACAGGTTGTGTAGGCTAATGCACACAACCTGCACAGCAATAGACTTAATCGGCACGCTTAGGCGATAAGAGCTCAATTTTATAGCCATCGGGGTCTTCCACAAAAGCTAAAATACTTGAACCATGCTGCATAGGTCCTGGCTCGCGAGTAATTTTACCACCACGCGCACGAATACCGTCACAGGCTTGATACACATCAGCCACTTCTAGCGCAATATGACCGTAACCGTCACCTAAATCGTATTGTTTAACATCCCAATTATGGGTCAACTCAATCACACTGTTGCTAGCTTCATCACCGTAACCGACAAAAGCTAAAGTGAATTTACCTTCTGGATAATCACGACGACGCAACAGTTGCATGCCCAATACTTCAGTATAAAAAGCAATCGAAGCATCTAGATCGCCCACACGCAGCATCGTATGTAAAAGTCTCATCAAATGACCCTCGCAAATATTATACAAATAACCTATACAGCCGTAACCACAGGCTCGGCGCTGCATAGTACTCTGATTATCAGTTTTTAGTTGCACAGCAATTAAAAAATACCCAATGAGCAAGGCAACAGCGCGCTCAATGAGTATTTTAGCTGACCTGATGGGGTTCAGGCAGTGGCGCAAAAAAAGCACTAAAGTGACCTTTAAGCTTTACACACTGCATGTGTGTTGCGCTCACCACCCTCACCTGCAGTAAGTAGCAGTCTGCTGAAGCCTATTAAAGACTGTAAGACTGCTACTCGGCTTATCTTTGCTGGGTTGCTCTGAGCATCCAAGCTGTTTTTTCATGAATGCGCATACGATCAGAAACCAAAGATGCAGTGGATTCATCATCCGCATCCTGTGCTGTTTTCAACACCTCGCGCGCAGTCTTAATCACTTGCTCGTGACCTTTGGTTAACAGCCTAACCATCTCTGCAGATGTGGGTACACCATCCACTTCTTCAATCGAACTGAGCTTAGCAAATTCTTTATAAGTACCTGGAGCCGGTACATCAAGGGTGCGAATACGCTCGGCAATATCATCAACGGCGACAGCTAACTCAGTGTAATGCTCTTCAAACATTAAGTGCAGTTCGCGAAATTGCAACCCGGTGACGTTCCAATGGAAATTATGCGTTTGTAAATATAGCGTATAAGAATCAGCTAAAAGTCGTTTGAGGCCATCCGAAATCTGTGTTCTGTTTTCTTTATTGATGCCAATATCTATATCAGTCATTATATTTCCTCTGGTTTAGACTTGTGATAAATCTTCGCAGTATCGAGTCAGCCACCGCGGGTTCGCATTGAACAAGGGCTGACTGATAATCACTATAACGACTTGTGAATACTCTTGCCACAACAAGTCCTGCACAACGGCAAAGTGTTGCACCACCCACAAAAAAGCCACCGCTGAGGGTGGCTTTTATCTAGAAGGCTAAAGCACTCTAGTTTTACAGCAGGTTACGACCTTTAGACGCAGCAATACGCAAACGCAAAGCATTGAGCTTAATAAAGCCCGCCGCATCCGCTTGATCGTACGCGCCAGCATCATCTTCAAAGGTTGCAATGGCGGCATCAAACAATGAATCGTCAGATTTGCGACCAATCAGAGTGATGTTGCCTTTGTACAGCTTCAAGCGCACCACGCCATTAACGTTGGCTTGTGATGCATCAATCATCGTCTGCATCATTGCGCGCTCAGGGCTCCACCAGTAGCCGTTGTAAATCAACTCGGCATACTTAGGCATCATGCTGTCTTTAAGATGCGCCACTTCACGATCTAAAGTGATGGACTCAATCGCACGGTGTGCTTTGAGCATAATGGTGCCACCTGGGGTTTCGTAGCAACCGCGAGCTTTCATGCCCACATAACGGTTTTCTACAATATCCACACGGCCAATACCGTGAATACCACCAATACGGTTCAACTCAGCCAGTACGGTTGCTGGAGACAACTCAACACCATCAATCGCGGTGATATCACCTTTGCGGTAAGTCAGTTCAATGTACTGAGCTTGATCCGGTGCGTTTTCTGGAGAATTAGTCCAGCGCCACATATCTTCTTCATGCTCGGTCCACGTGTCTTCTAAAACACCGCCTTCATAAGAGATGTGCAACAAGTTGGCATCCATGGAATACGGTGATTTTTTCTTACCGTGATGCTCAATGGCAATATTGTGCTTAGCTGCGTAATCCATCAGCTTTTCACGTGAGAGTAAATCCCACTCACGCCATGGCGCAATCACTTGCACGCCAGGCTTAAGCGCATAAGCACCGAGCTCAAAACGTACTTGGTCATTACCTTTACCGGTCGCACCGTGCGAAATCGCATCAGCGCCAGTTTCGTTGGCAATCTCAATTAAACGCTTAGCGATTAATGGACGCGCAATCGAAGTACCCAGTAGGTATTCGCCTTCATAAATAGTGTTCGCACGGAACATTGGGAAGACAAAGTCACGAACAAACTCTTCGCGTAGATCGTCAATATAGATTTCTTTAACACCCAAGGCTTCTGCCTTAGCGCGTGCTGGCTCTACTTCTTCACCTTGACCTAAATCAGCGGTAAAAGTAACAACCTCACAGTTGTACGTATCTTGCAGCCACTTAAGAATGACCGAAGTGTCCAAGCCACCTGAATAGGCGAGAACCACCTTCTTGACGTCTGCCATGCCTTCAACTCCACGAGAATTATGCGATAAAGCGTCTATTCTACTGCTCATAGCCACTAATTTATAGTGCCAAGGTGCTTTGCAAGAGAATATTCACCGAAGAAATACTGCTAAAGCAGAAAAATATAGCGCGCTGTCCACGATCGCATGACAATGCGCACCGAACTCGTGCTGTCATGACTTGCGCGCCATCACAGTACGAGTTGGGTTCTAGCCATTTAAGCTTTTTTCATAAACTCAGATTTGAGCATGATTTTTTGCCCATCGACGCGGCAATCCAAATCATGGTCACCATCGACAATTTTAATATTGGTGACGCGAGTGCCCATTTTAATCACGGTCGAACTGCCCTTCACTTTCAGGTCTTTAATCAAAACCACAGTATCGCCATCCGCTAAGGGTGTACCGTGGGCATCACGCACCACTTTCTCATCACTCTCAACTTGCGTGTCTGAGCCATCCATCGCCCACTCATGGCCACAGGTGGCACACACATAGTTTTCGCGATCAGGGTAGGTGATTTCTTCGTTACAGGCTGGGCAAGGTGGAAATTCAGACATTCGATAACATCCTTCTAAAATGTATGGGGCGCTAAGAATAGCCAAGTGCAGCGATTAAGGCCAATCAAGCGGCTAACAGCGCGACACTAAGTCGATCACTGCTGCCGCAAATCTATGCTTGAACCCTCAAGCAATACACTTACAACTCAGATTAATGACGCTCGCGACGCACTTCCACGACATTGGGCAACTGCGAGATACGTCCCAGTAAGCGCCCTAACTCGTCCAAGCCCGGCACTTCAACCGTAAGATTGATCACTGCCATATTATCTTCCTTAATAGTGCTGGTATTGAGCGCAACAATATTCATTTTTTCGTTCACCAGAACTTGCGACACATCACTGAGCAGACCGGGACGATCATAGGCACGAATCAACACATCCACCGGATAGGTTTTCACCGGCTCTGTACCCCAGCCCACTTGGATCATGCGCTCAGGCTCGCGACTGCTCAACTGTAAGGCCATGGAGCAATCCTGACGGTGAATCGTCACGCCACGGCCCATAGTGATATAGCCCACAATCGGCTCACCCGGCACTGGCTGGCAACAACCGGCCATTTGCGTGAGCAAGTTACCCACACCATGAATCCGGATTTCATCACGGCTGGGCGCATGCTGCGTGGGCTTACGCGGAATTAAATTGAGCTGCTGAACATTACGCTCATGCGGGTCGAGTAACTGCTGCGCCAGCCCGACCGCATGCGCCAAACGCAGATCACCAGCGCCCAGCGCAGCAAATAAGTCTTCACTGGTTTTTAAATTACATTTTTCTGCCAAACGCTCGTAACTCACGGCGCCAATGGCCAAGCGCGCCATTTCCCGCTCTAACATCTGCTTGCCGGCAATCACATTTTGATCACGCGCTTGCAGCTTAAACCAATGCACCACTTTTGCCCGCGCACGGGTGGTGGTGATATAGCCTAAGTTGGTGTTCAGCCAGTCACGACTCGGTGCTCCGTTTTTACCGGTAATCACCTCAACCTGCTCACCGGTTTTCAGATTGTAATTGAGCGGCACAATACGCCCATTGACCTTGGCACCACGGCAATTATGGCCAATTTCAGTGTGCACCCGATAGGCAAAATCCAACGGGGTTGAGCCTTGCGGCAAATCAATCGCATGGCCGTCCGGGGTAAACACATAGACACGATCGGGCTCGATATCCACACGAATCTGGTCGGCTAAACCACCGATATCACCCAGCTCCTCATGCCATTCCAGCACTTGACGTAACCAAGCAATTTTTTCTTCGTAGTGATCCGACTGGCTGTTGACATCAGTACCCTTGTAACGCCAATGCGCGCACACCCCCAGTTCAGCTTCTTCATGCATCTCTTGAGTGCGGATCTGTACTTCCAACACCTTACCCGCCGGACCAATCACTGCGGTATGCAGCGAGCGGTAACCGTTTTCTTTGGGGTTGGCGATATAGTCATCAAACTCATGGGCAATATGACGCCACAGGGTATGCACAATGCCCAGCGCGGTATAACAATCACGCACTTGCGGTACTAAAATACGCACCGCGCGCACATCATAAATTTGGCTAAACTGCAGACCTTTTTTCTGCATTTTGCGCCAGATTGAATAGATGTGTTTGACGCGACCACTGACGTCCGCATCAATACGTGCGTCTTTGAGTTCATCACGTAACTGCTGTACGACGTTACGTACAAACTGCTCGCGATCAATACGCCGCTCATGCAGTAAACCCGCAATGTGCATGTACTGATCAGGCTCAAGGTAGCGAAAGGACAAATCCTCCAACTCCCACTTGATATGACCAATACCCAGGCGATGCGCCAGCGGTGCATAAATATCAAAGACTTCACGCGCCACCCGATAACGCTTATGTTCAGGAGCATTTTTGACTGCACGAATGGCACAGGTACGCTCCGCCAACTTAATCAGCGCCACGCGTACATCATCGACCATGGCCACTAGCATGCGGCGCAAGTTATCCACCTGCGCCTGCGAGTTAAGCACCACACTTTGACGCGGATTCATACTGGCACTGATCGCGGCCATACGCAGCACACCATCAATCAGCTTACTCACCACAGGCCCAAACAGACGCTCGATATCACCCAACGGCGCTTTACCTTCACGCACGGTACGGTACAAAATCGCCGCCACTAGCGTTTCTTGGTCGAGCTTAAGATCCACCAAAATTTGCGCGATTTCTAAACCAATCTGCAAACTGGAGGTGCCTTCAGCCCAAATATTATGTGCTGCCTGTGCCTTTAACTCCGCATCGCGTGCAAACTCACAGGCTGTTAATAAGCC
>JAAZCO010000359.1 GCA_012513235.1 Gammaproteobacteria bacterium | reverse complement strand
TCTTTTACAGAATAACCGCGTTCGGTTATTTGTTTGATGGCCTCAGCTTTGAATTCAGGTGTAAAACGTTGTCTTGTCATGATGCTCTCCTAAAGGTTTATTCTAACTTAAGGAGTGTCTAGTGTTTTAGGGGAAGTCCAGAAGACTGGAAGAAGAGAACAGTTACTATTCCTAAAGTCTCAGAGCAAAGCCATATAAGTGCATACTTCAAAGAGCTTGATCGAGTGATTGAGCTACACCAGCATAAACATAGCAAGCTGGTGACACTGAAACAGGCGATGCTGCAAAAGATGTTTCCGCAAGACGGCGCTACTACTCCTGAAATTCGTTTTAAAGGCTTTTTGGGGGACTGGGTGGGGAAACCATTTAACCTCATAACTTCAAGAGGTTCACAAAGTTGTTCGGAGGGATTTCTGCCTCGCCTTGAATATGAAGATATCATCTCTAACTCAGGTCGGCTAAACAAAGATCTCTTAACGAAAAACTCTAATAAAAAAGGGATTAAATTTGAAAAAGGGGATGTTCTTTTTGGTAAGTTAAGGCCGTACCTTAAAAACTGGTTATTAGCATCTTTTGAAGGAATAGCAGTAGGTGATTTTTGGGTCTTAACATCTTCACAAACAGACTCTTCGTTTCTTTACCGGTTAATACAAACAGAAAAATTCGAAAAGGTCGCAAATCAATCTGCTGGATCGAAAATGCCGCGTTCCGATTGGAGCCTTGTTTCCACTACTGTATTTTTTATTCCTTCACATCATGCAGAGCAGCAAAAAATCGGTCAGTACTTCAGCAAGTTAGACGAGCTAATTTCCCGACACGCCACTCAACTCAATAAGCTTAAACAGATAAAATCTGCTTGCTTAGAAAAGATGTTTGTTTAAACCCTATGCGATAAAAAAACAAGGACTGTACCTGTATGACAATCTTTACCACCGAAGCCGATTTTGAGCGCGCTGTAATTCATGAATTGACCCAGCGCGGCTGGGAGTCAGAAGTGATTAAAGACCCAAGTGAAAAGGATTTGTTAGCTAACTGGGCAGCAATTCTTTTGGAAAATAATCGCGGTGTGGATCGGTTAAATAATATACCCCTTACAGCAGGGGAAATGCAGCAGATTATGGAACAGGTTATCGAGTTGCGTACCCCGCTTAAGTTAAATGGCTTTATCAACGGTAAAACCGTTGCTATTACTCGCGACAACCAAGAGGACACGCTGCACTTTGGTAAAGAAATCAGCTTAAAGATTTACGATCGGCATGAAATTGCTGCAGGCCAGAGCCGCTATCAGATTGTGCAACAACCACGCTTCGAGCGTGGCTCAAAGCTTCTCAATGATCGCCGGGGCGACTTGATACTCCTGATCAACGGCATGCCATTATTCCACATTGAGTTGAAAAAAAGTGGTGTACCAGTCAGCCAGGCGTACAACCAGATTCAGAAATACTCCCGAGAGGGCCTCTTTAGTGGCCTCTATTCCTTGATACAGCTTTTTATCGCCATGGAACCGCAGGAAACACTTTATTTTGCTAATCCTGGCCCTGATGGGAAGTTTGATAAGGACTACGCCTTTCACTGGGCTGACTTCAATAACGAGCCGATTAATGGCTGGCAGGCATTCACCTCTAGTGTGCTGTCCATCCCAATGGCGCACCAGTTGATTGGTTTTTACACGGTTGCTGATGAGTCTGACGGTGTATTGAAAGTGATGCGTAGCTACCAGTATTACGCTGCCCATGCTATTTCCGACAAAGTTGCTAAGACGGATTGGAAAAACCCAAATCGCCTTGGTGGCTATATCTGGCACACTACTGGCTCGGGTAAAACAATGACCAGTTTTAAGTCTGCACAGTTGATAGCGAATTCAAATGATGCTGACAAAGTAGTCTTTTTGCTCGACCGCATCGAACTGGGCACCCAAACTCTACAGGCCTACCGTAATTTTGCGGGTGATGGCAATGAGGTACAGGCTACCGAACATACGGGGATTTTGGTTAATAAGCTTAAAAGTACGAATCCCGCCGACACCCTGATTGTAACTTCCATCCAAAAAATGAGTCGCCTTAAGGATGAAGAAGGAGGGTTGAATACGCACGATCTTGAGAAAATACGCGCTAAGCGTATCGTCATCATTATTGATGAGTGTCACCGTAACGTTTTTGGCGACATGCTCATTGATATCAAAAACAGTTTTGCCGGTGCAGTTTTATTCGGCTTCAGTGGTACGCCGATACAAAAGGAAAACATCCGTAAGGACAATACAACCACGGATATCTTTGGTGATGAGCTGCACCGTTACAGCATAGCTGATGGTATTCGAGATAAGAACGTTCTAGGGTTCGATCCCTACCAAGTTTCCACCTACCGCGACCGAGATTTACGCGAAGCCGTGGCATTAGAAAAAGCTAAGGCGTCTACACCACAAGAAGCTTTTTCTGACCCCAAGAAAAAGAAGATATTTAACCAATACATGAATGAAGTGCCGATGGCAGGTGAACTAGATGATTCTGGCGTTTACCAAAAAGGCATTGAAGACTATATCCCTAACAGCCAGTACAAGCGTGACGAGCATCGACAAGCTGTAGTTAAAGACATTGCTGATAACTGGCTAACACTCAGTCAGAACGGTAAGTTTCACGCTATTTTCGCCACCCACAGCATTCCAGATGCAATTAAATATTACCGCCTACTTAAACAGAAGTGCCCGAGTTTAAACATTACCGCTTTGTTTGATCCGAACATTGATAATGATGATGATAGTGCTGGAGGCGTTCAGTTCAAGTCAGATGGGCTTGTTGAAATTCTTGAAGACTATAATCAGACCTATGGGCATAGCTTTGACTTTGGCAAGCATGGCCAGTTTAAGAAAGATCTCGCAGCTCGGCTTGCACACAAAGAGCCTTACACCCGTATCGCGGTTGAGCCTGGCAAACAGTTGGACCTTTTGATTGTCGTCGATCAGATGCTGACTGGCTTTGACTCAAAATGGTTAAACACACTTTATCTGGATAAGGTGCTTAAGTACGAGAATGTTATTCAAGCTTTTTCTCGAACCAACCGTCTATTCGGGCCAGACAAACCGTTTGGAACAATTCGTTACTACCGTAAAACCAACACTATGAAGCGTAATGTGGACGCTGCAGTAAAGCTGTATTCCGGTGATAAACCTATCGGGCTTTTTGTTGACCGTTTGCCAAGCAATATCCAACGGATGAATGCCAGTTTTGCTGAGGTAGCGGCTATTTTTGCCAACTCGAATATCGAGGATTTTAAAAAACTACCGGATGATACGACTGAGCGTGCTGCTTTCGCTAAGCATTATCAGGAGCTCAATAGAGCACTGGAGGCGGCAAAAATTCAGGGGTTTACTTGGGAGCAGGCTGAGTACAAGGTTGACGACGACTCCACGGAAACTATTACTCTCAACGTTACTCACCAGCAATACCTGACCCTCCTGCAACGCTATAAAGAACTTGGCAGTAGCAGTGGTGGCAGTGGCGAAGCTGTGCCTTTTGATATTGACAGTCACATAACCGAAATCGATACGGGAAAAATTGATGCCGATTATATGAATTCTCGCTTTGAGAAATACCTCAAAGTCTTACAGAGCGGCGGTGATGCGCAAGCACGAGAAGCTACACTTATTGAGTTGCAGCGCTCGTTTTCCTCGCTTTCTCAAGAGCAACAAAAGTTCGCAGATATTTTTTTACGCGACATCTACCGTGGTGATGTAGATCTAAACCCTCAGCACACCTTTCGTGACTACCTTGCCGACTATGAAGCTAAGGCGAAGAATCGTGAAGTCGATGCAATCGTCAAATATTTAGGCGTTGATGCCGAAAGGCTGTCCGCTCTAATGAAAAATAAAATATCAGAGACCAATCTAAATGAGTACGGTCGCTTTGATGAGCTGAAAGAAACGATTGATAAGGCTAAAGCTAAAACTTATTTCGAATTTCTTGAAGGGCAGTCAGTTCCGCCCTTTAAAGTGAATATTAAAGCTGCGAATTTGCTGCGTAATTTTGTGCTTCAAGGAGGCTTTGAACTGGATGATACCAGTGAGTCGTAGAGCGAGCAGGCTGAGTGATAAAGCTTGTTGATTTGTGGTTCCGGGTCACGTACGGAGCCACTTTACGGATAGGTTTGAATAAGGGGGTGTGCGATGTCTAAGAAAATACCAGAGCACCTAGAGGTTTGGGGCACTAAGGAAGGGCAGGACCTCATGCGCAGTATGCTCAATGGCGGTCCATTAACTGAGCAAGATAATAAGACAGCAGAGCATTTCAGAGCGTTGAACAAGAAGAGCAGGATGAGCGATAAGCAACAGGAGCTCAAGGAATGGTTACAAGAGGCTTCGCCTAATCCGGCACCTGAACAGCTCGAGCTGCTAGACGAGCGTTGAGGCAGGCTTACAAAGCCAGAGGGTCAGTAGCAATTTAGGAATTAACAGCGTTATTGGAAAATCAAAATGGGCGTTATTAAAATAGAGCAAGATGGGAAAAAGTACTCTGCTGAGTACATATTGTGTGAAAATGTTGTCACGGTATTTGGTGACAGTGGACAAGAATCAACCCAGTTAGACGGCATGGCCATAGACAGTGTTGCTCGTATGCTTCTGCGAAACTTGATCCGCAAAGGCTCCATTAATCCGGTTGCCATGGAATAGATTCAACCCAAAACACGAAAGCCAGCTATGCCGTTTTTTTTGTGGTGCACCCGCAGCTTTGACCTGCCAGGCAAGCTTTTTTTAAAAACATTTGTTAATCATCACGTTATTTGCCCGAAAACGTAACTAATCCGTGCATGTCTATGCTGGGCGGTAGGTGAAAATATCTCCTCATCAATTTTGAGAGATATACCCATGTCGAAAAAAAGTGACTTTACGATTAAAAATGATCAATTCATTTTTCGCGAGCAACCTTATCTGCTGACTAGCCGTGTAACTGATGGAATTCTTGCTTTTCCTGCTAAGTTAATCTTGCAACACCAGCAGGTCAAAACGAAAATCATGTTGATACGAGGCTTGTGCCCCCTGCAGGCCTCAGATTTTGAACATTTAATCATGCCGGTAATCCACTCGGTAGTTCGGCACATGCATCTGCTACCTGCGACAGAGGCACACCATCACCGTGAGATGATGGGTTTGCTAACACATAGCCTAGATGTAGCACACGGTGCCTTGGTAGGTGCGAAATCCCAGGAGTGGGATGACGGCTTTGCAGAATGCTGGCAGGTTGCAGCCATGTTGGCAGGTCTGTTGAGCGATATTGGCGTACCGTATGAGAATATTTTGGTTCAGCGTGGTAGCGATGGTGAGCAGTGGGATCGCACTGAGTCACTTGCTGATTGGCTCAGTGCTGGCGTGACAACAGACTACTCTTTGAGTTGGGTGGTAGGCAGAGCGGTGACGCACAAAGAGCTTAAGCTCTCAGTACAACTCGCTCAGCAAATAATTAGCCCTGAGCTACAGAGTTTTCTAGCGCCTGTTTGGAAAGGTTTTTGTATAGCCATAGATGAGCAAAAAACAAGAAATCGTAACACGCTGCAAAAAATCCTGAATCAGGCCAATACAAAAAGCGTCGCCTATAACATAGCGGCTTCCTGCGATGCTGAATTAATCTACGGGTCCACGCCACCTATATGGTTTAATTATTTGTCGGCGATTGTAGCGCTAGTACATACAGGAAACCTTACTGTAAACCAGTCAGACTCAACAGTTTTCATTACCGAGAATTTTGGAGTTATGTTGGATCTATACAATATTTCCGAACTAAATAACGAACGACCTTTCCCTGCTCAATACTCACAGCAACTCAGATCCTCTAGCCGAGTTCGTCAGGCTCTGGCAGACTCGGATAAGTTGATCCGATGGCAGAAACAGAGCGGTGAATTAATGGACTATTGGAGCGTTAATCTACGCCTAGAGGCTGAAGGTGAGTCTGTGACAGTGAAGCGCAAATTAATTCGGCTCAGTACCGCTGCACAGAAAATATTTGAACACACCATACCTGAAATTATAAGGACGAATACTGTGCTGGCATCAGTTGCTAACTAGCATGTAATTGAAACAACCGCGCCCATCAATAAGCTGATGGGCGTTATGTTGCAAAACGACAATATAGACTCGCGGAGGTGGTGCCTGCCAAGCTAGTAATCTAATCAAATCTCCCATCCAACATCTGTTTTTTGTTTCGCCGGCGAAAGCTTTTTATAAATGTCATAACATGAGATTTGATCGTAAGCGTCCAGCCATCACACCTTGCTAACGATCGCCGGTGCACAATTGTGCGGTAACAGCTCATCATTGGCGTTGTTTTTCTGTGTTGGCAGTCGCGTCAGAATATCCTTCAGATAGGCATACGGATCGTATCCGTTTAGTTTTGCAGACTGCATCAGAGTCATCACTGCAGCCGAGCGCCATCCATTCCTGAGCTAAAAGTACGGGGGCTTTCGTGCCACGTGATAAGCCCTAGTGCTTTTTAGTATCACCGGCTACTTTGTCCATAATGGCAAATAGTACGCCGGATACAACGAATGCCATGTGAATAATGACTTTCCATTTTAAACTGTTGGTGTCTGCATCGTTCATTATCAGTGATATATCCATAAACGACTTTAAAAGATCAATCGCGGAAATTGCTACAATCGCACCTATGACCTTTAGTTTAAGTCCTGAAAAATCAACTTTTCCCATCCAGTCAGGTCGATCCTTATTATCGCCGGTATCAATTTTTGAGATAAATATTTCGTAGCCGCTGAATATAATCATTAGCAATAGGCTGCCCACTAGGGACATATCAACCAACGCAAGTATCCCTACGATCACATCTGCTTCAGATGCAGTAACAACATGGGTTGCCAGGTGCCATAGCTCCTGAGCGAATTTTATGAATAATAAAAAAACGCCCAGAACCAAGCCTAAATAAAAGGGAGCAAGTATCCAGCGGCTGTTAAAAATAACCTTCTCTAAGGTGTGTTCAATATTTTTCAGCATGTAGGTCTCTTGAGGTTTCTATGACGATAAATTATAAGTTATGCCGTATTGCTTGAGATAGTAAAATGCTTAACCAATGGCGAATATTTTTTGATTACTTTTGACAATGGCAACGGTGATTGGATATGAGCGTTTACGCTCAAACCTAATGAATGATCGTGGACTCACTCATCACCCAGAAAACCTGCATGCAGGTTGACCGGTTCACTCGCGCTCGCGTGTAAAACGATAGAATAAGTTGGGCTCACTGACCACGTACAAATAGCCATCTTCGTCAATGTTGACGCCTTCTGCCTGTGGAATGCCTTTTTGTAAACCGGCAAACCCTCTAGCAAGGGATCTGAAACTAATCACTTTACCTTCAGTGGTTATTTCGATCAGTAGCTTCGA
>JAAZCO010000358.1 GCA_012513235.1 Gammaproteobacteria bacterium | reverse complement strand
TGCTTATTACCCTTACCCAGCACCAGCACCAAGCCTTGCGCCAGATCGATATCAGCAATATTTAAACCTACTAATTCAGATAAACGTAAACCCGAAGAATACAACAACTCTAAAATCGCATGGTCACGGCAACTGGCAAAATCATCCGCCACCGGACTATCGAGCAACTGCTGGGCGCGGTCCACATCCAAGACTTTGGGTAATTTACGCGGTCCTTTGGGTGGGCGAATGCCCGCAGCGGGATCATGCTGGCACATACCTTCACGCATCAAGTAAGCATACAAGCCACGCACTGCCGACAATAAACGCGCAATACTGCGCCCCGACAAACCGCCTTTATAGAGTTGCGCAACCAACTCACGCAATTGCGCCACGCGCAACTCTTGCCAACTGGCTAACTGCTGCGCAGAAGTAAAGTCAACAACTTTGGCTAGATCAGCGCGATACGCCGTTAAGGTATGCGCCGATACTTGGCGCTCCACCTGCAAATACTCAAAGAAAGCAGCTAACTGGGTTTGCATGCACACCTCAAGGTCACTTTGTTTATTTAACCGCGCGCAATGACGCCAACATACTGGGCAACAAGCGCGCCAGCACATCAGCTAGATAGTTTAAGAAAAACGTATCCATCGAACTACTGTAATGCTGTTGGTCTTCACTGCCAATCGCCAACACACCTTGAATACCATTGTGCTCTAAGGTCACCACCGCAACCGACTGGATATGTTCTGCTTGCTCAGCACCAAACAAAAAGTTGAGTTCTTTAGCCCGCAGCACCCCACAAAATGCTTTACCACCCAGCAACAAACCACCAATATGCTGCTGAGCCAGTTGCAAGGTGGTGCTGCGGCCAATGCTAATTAGGTTATCGCTAAACAAAGTTAAACTGGCAAAAGGCACTTGAAAGGAATGACGCAAGCTATCATCCACCACTCCAACCAAGTCATCCACCGTTTGCGCTTCAAGCATTTCTAAAATCAGGCGACGCACCTTATCAAACAGGCGGTCATTATCGCGAGCGATATCCATCAACTCAGTTAAGCGCTGATGCATCTCCGTATTACGCTCACGCAATACCGCCATTTGCCGCTCAACTAAAGAAATGGCACTGCCGCGCTCATGCTGAATACGCATCTGCGTCAGTAGCTGGTCTTTATCCTGAAAGAAATCAGGATGCTCACCTAAATAAGCCATCACCTGTTGCGCAGTTAAGGTGCGCTTAGTTTTTTTAGCAGTAGTCATAAACGGATTTGCCCTTCATAAACACGAGTTGCTAACCCAGTAAAATACATACGCTGCTCGCGCTCAGGCATATGCATCCAGCCGCGCGTGGTACCGCACAAGGACTCAATATGCACTCGTTGATTGACCCAGCCGCGTTCAATGGCATACACAGCTGCAGCACATAGCCCTTGATGAAAGTTATCCACCATACCGCTACCCAGTTGCCAGGTAGCAACTTTGAGATGGTTACGGTCTTGCAGTTGCAGCGCAGTGATTATGGTATCGCGTGCAACACTAGTGTGCTGCTCTAAGTATTGTGCCAACTCCAATAAAGGCACCTGCTTTACATCCAGCACCGGCAATACTGCATGCACACCCTGCAGCGCCATCATGCTAAATCCTGTGGCACGCAACCAAGGCGATGGCGCGAGCAGATGCTGCGGTAATTCAATGCTGTCAGCTAAAACGCTCGGCTGCGCTAAAGGCACCGACACCGAGCCATCAGCATGCACTTCAACATCTAGTACTGTATGGCGCAATTCAATACGCATCTGTGCTTTAGAGATCAAGCGTTTGTCTGCCACTAAGCGAGCGACACAACATACATCACTGGCTTGCCAATCCACCTCAGCACCATCGCTGTCAAACATCCGACAACTGAAGTCCACATCTGGATGCTGTGGCACTTCAATTAACGCCAAACGCTGGAAACCTACACCGGTACGCCTGTCACTCCAAGCGCGCATATGGTGTGGTTGCAAATAGGCATACTGACTGATTAAGTCGATCACCATTAAGTCATTGCCAAAGCCATGCATTTTCGTAAAACGCAGAAGCATATTATGCCTCCGGCAATAAGCTTTCGTGGGCAAACAACTCGGCGATAGTTTCACGACGGCGCACTAGATGCGCTTGTTCGCCATCCACCACGACTTCCGCAGCACGGCCGCGACTGTTGTAATTAGAACTCATCACAAAGCCATAAGCTCCTGATGAACACAACGCCAGCAAATCACCTTCAGCTAAATGCAGGTCGCGCTCTTTAGCTAAAAAATCACCGGTCTCACACACAGGGCCCACCACGTCATAACAACGGGTAGCACCAACACGTGGCTGTACCGCTTGCACATCCATCCACGCCTGATAGAGCGCTGGACGCAGCATATCGTTCATTGCGGCATCCACTATGGCAAAGTCTTTATGCTCAGTGTGCTTGAGGTACTCAACCTTGGTCAGCAACACGCCCGCATTAGCGACGATATAACGGCCTGGCTCAAACACTAAAGCTAAGTCACGTCCCGCCACTCGCTCACGCACGGCCGCCATATAATCACCCGCACACGGCGGTTGCTCATCTTGATAGCGCACACCTAAACCGCCACCTAAATCTAAGTGACGAATGCTAATACCATGTGCAGCTAAGCGATCGACTAAAGCCAATACACGATCCAGCGCATCCAAGAATGGCGCCAGCGTCGTCAGTTGCGAGCCGATATGACAATCCACACCCTTAATGGCGATATGACTTAAGGTTGCGGCATGCTGATACACCGATTCAGCAATATTGATATCAATACCAAACTTATTGTCTTTCAAGCCGGTAGAAATATAGGGATGAGTCCCTGCATCCACATCGGGATTAACCCGCAAAGACACTGGAGCAATAACGCCCATCTGCGCGGCAACCTCTTGCAGACGGTCCAACTCATCGACCGATTCCACGTTAAAGCAATGCACATCCACTTCCAGCGCGCGCTGCATTTCCTCACGGGTTTTACCCACACCAGAAAACACCATGCGCTCCGGTAAACCACCGGCCGCTAACACACGCTCCAGTTCGCCCACTGAAACAATGTCAAAACCAGCACCC
>JAAZCO010000053.1 GCA_012513235.1 Gammaproteobacteria bacterium | reverse complement strand
GCCGAGGTGCAAGTTTAATGCACCTATTACACCTGATTGATTGTGTTTCGACTGCCAACCGATTTGATAGAGGCCACGCATGACCCAGCCTGTTGATTTAAGCCTTGAGGGCGTTGAACGCCGCTCGATGGCCGAGTTTACCGAACAAGCCTATTTAAACTATTCCATGTACGTGATTATGGACCGTGCTTTGCCGCATATTGGCGATGGTCTCAAGCCGGTACAGCGCCGCATTATTTATGCCATGAGTGAGCTGGGTTTAGACGCTGACTCTAAGCATAAAAAATCCGCACGTACTGTCGGTGACGTACTGGGTAAGTTCCACCCGCACGGTGATAGCGCTTGTTACGAAGCCATGGTGTTGATGGCGCAACCCTTTAGTTATCGCTATCCGATCGTTGACGGGCAGGGTAACTGGGGTGCGCCGGATGACCCTAAATCCTTTGCTGCGATGCGTTATACCGAAGCGCGTTTAGCACGTTACTCAGAAGTGCTGCTGACTGAGTTGGGCCAAGGTACAGTGGATTGGATTCCCAACTTTGACGGCACCATGAATGAGCCAGCAGTATTGCCTGCGCGTTTACCGAACTTGTTGCTCAATGGCACCACTGGTATTGCCGTAGGTATGGCCACCGATGTGCCGCCGCATAACTTGCGCGAAGTGGCGGCGGCCTGTGTGCTGTTATTGGATAAGCCTAAATCTACGCTTGACGATATTTGTGAGCATATCCAAGGCCCCGATTATCCAACCGATGCGGAAATCATTACTCCGCGCGCCGATATCTTAAAAATCTATCAGACCGGCCGTGGTTCAGTGCGTATGCGCGCTATCTACCATGTGGACGACGGTGATGTGGTGGTGACCGCACTGCCGCACCAAGTGTCTGGCGCTAAGGTGATTGAGCAAATCGCTGCGCAAATGCAGGCGAAAAAGCTGCCGATGGTGGCCGATTTACGTGATGAATCCGACCATGAAAACCCGTGCCGGATTGTGATTATTCCGCGCTCTAACCGGGTGTCGACCACTGAGTTGATGCAGCATCTGTTTGCCACGACAGATTTAGAGTCCAGCTACCGCGTCAATACCAACGTGATTGGTTTGGATGGCCGCCCGCAAGTTAAAGACTTGCGCAGTATGTTGGTTGAGTGGCTGGTGTTCCGCGTAGAAACGGTGCGCAAGCGTTTACAGTTTCGTTTAGATCGTGTGGAAAAGCGTCTGCATCTCTTAGAAGGCTTGTTAATTGCCTTTTTGAATATGGATGAAGTGATTGAAATCATCCGCAGTGAAGACCATCCCAAGCCAGTGCTGATGCAGCGCTTTGGTATCACTGAGATTCAAGCGGATTACATTCTGGATACGCGTTTACGTCAATTAGCACGTTTAGAAGAAATGAAAATCCGTGGTGAGCAAGATGAGTTAGCCAAAGAGCAAGCACAGCTGCAAGGCTTACTGGGCAGTGAAACTAAGTTGAAAAACTTGGTACGTAAAGAGCTGATTGCCGATGCAAAAACCTACGGTGATGAGCGCCGTTCGCCATTGGTGGAGCGTGGCGAAGCCAAAGCTTTATCTGAGACAGATTTACTACCGACTGAGCCTGTGACTGTGGTGATGAGTGAGCAAGGTTGGGTGCGCAGCGCTAAAGGCCATGATATTGATCCGACAGGATTGTCCTATAAAGCCGGCGACGCCTTTAAACAAGCGGTGCAGGGGCGCTCCAATCAGTTTGTCGTCTTGCTCGATAGCACGGGTCGTAGTTATTCGTTACCTGCGCATACTTTGCCTGCCGCCCGTGGTCAGGGTGAGCCATTGTCTGGGCGTTTAACCACACCGCCGGGTGCAACCTTTGAATGCATGTTAATGCCGACTGATGAGCAGTTGATGGTGGTGGCATCGGATGCTGGTTATGGTTTTGTGGTCAAAGGCGAAGATATGCAGGCTAAAAATAAAGCCGGTAAAGCCTTAATTACCTTACCTAAAGCGGCGCGCGTTTTACCGCCAAAACTTCTGAATAACTTTGAGGAAGACTGGCTGGCAGCTGTGACTAACGAAGGTCGCCTGCTGGTGTTTAAAGTCTCTGATTTACCGCAACTCAGTAAAGGTAAGGGTAATAAGCTGATTGGTATTCCAACTGATCGCGCGGCCAAGCGTGAAGAGTGGTTGATTGATTTTGCGGTACTGAGTGAGCAAGCGACCTTGGTTCTGGTCGCAGGCAAGCGCACTTTATCACTTAAATTCAGCGATCTTGAGCATTACCAAGGTGAACGTGGGCGACGCGGTAATAAGTTGCCGCGTGGTTTTCAGCGCGTTGATGAGTTGCGAGTTGAATCTTAAAGTGTTGTAAGACTGTGTATGATGCCTATATCAATCACAACACTGTTGCCCAGCTGTGCAAGGATAACTAGATGAACACGCTACCGTCGTTAGATTGGGATCATAGTCTTGAGTCACCTGTACTGCAGGTGACCGGTAGCTGGACCTTAGAGCAGCGCAAGCCTGAGCTAACTGATGTGTGGCGTCAGGGCGGTAGACTGCCCGAGCAGGTTGCAGTGCAAGTGGCTGTGGATGCTTGGGATAGTAGCTTGTTGGCGTTGTTGCGTCGTTTACAACGCTTGGCTGATGAGCAAAAAGTTACCCTGCAATTGCTGGGCTTGCCCGATGGTGTGGAACGGTTGCTAGAAATGGCAACCAGCCCATCCACGCAAGCTAAAGAAGCGGATAAACCTGAATATGGCTGGGTGTCGCGCCTTGGTTTGGGGGCACAGGGTGTTGCTAAGTCTGTAGCAAATTCTTGCACCTTTATTGGCGAAGTCATACAAGCCATGGGTCGACTGTTTGCCGGTAAAGCGCGTATGCGTATGGTCGACTTTTGGATGGCCTTTCAGCAATGCGGCCCAGGTGCCTTGCCGATTGTGGCCTTGATTGCCAGTCTTATCGGTTTGATCTTAGCCTTTGTTGGCGCCATCCAATTGGAAGCTTTTGGTGCGCAGATTTATATTGCCAATATGGTCTCCATTGGTATGACCCGCGAAATGGGTGCGCTAATGACTGCGGTGATTATGGCGGGTCGCACTGGTGCCGCCTATGCTGCTGAGCTGGGTAGTATGCAAGCCAACGAGGAAATTGATGCATTAAAAACCTTTGGTTTTCCAACCTTAGAGTTTTTAGTGCTGCCGCGCGTGTTGGCTTTGTTGGTCAGTATGCCAATCTTGACCGTCTTTGCCGACCTCTTAGGTATCTTCGGCGGCTTTGTAATTGGTTCAGGACTTTTTGATATTTCTGCTACGCAATATATGAATCAAAGCTTAGCAATGCTGACTTTAACTGATTTTTTAATCGGTCTATTTAAGAGTCTGGTGTTTGCCATACTGATTGGTTTAATAGGTTGCTATTACGGCTTATCTTGTGGGCGTAACGCGCAAGCAGTTGGGCAGGCAACTACCAATGCGGTGGTCAGTATCATCGTTGCCTTAGTGGTGAGTGATGCTGCAATTACCCTTATTTGCACGCAGTTGGGGATCTAAGCATGCGTGACGACATATTAGTAGCAGAAAATCTCAGTGCGGGTTATGGCTCGTTGGTGATTCAGCGTGATCTGAACTTCAGCATTAAGAAGGGGGAGGTTTTTGTCATTATGGGTGGCAGTGGTTGCGGTAAAAGTACTGTGCTGCGTCACCTGATAGGTTTACATGCGCCCTTGGCTGGACGTGTATTATTTCAAGGTGAAGATTTTTGGGCGCAAGATGCCAATAGTCGCGCTAACTTGCAGCAGCATTTTGGTGTGCTCTATCAAAACGTTGCGCTATGGGGTGGTATGACCTTAAGGGAAAATATTTGCTTACCCTTAAGTGCCTGGCGGCCAGAACTGAGCACCGCAGATTTACATGAGCTGGCGGCGATTAAGCTGGCATGGGTTGGTTTG
>JAAZCO010000357.1 GCA_012513235.1 Gammaproteobacteria bacterium | reverse complement strand
TGCAAAACCAGAAAACGCTGCCAAACAAGCTCAATAAGGGATTCTTTTCATGTCGAACTTTTTTATCGACCGCCCCATTTTTGCTTGGGTATTAGCCTTAGTAATTATGCTGATTGGTGGTCTTGCAATTCTTAAATTGCCGGTGAATCAATACCCCAGTATTGCACCACCTGCTGTAGGTATTTCAGTCAGCTACCCAGGTGCTTCGGCACAAACAGTGCAAGACACTGTAGTGCAAGTGATTGAGCAAAAGATGAACGGTATTGATGGCTTACGCTATATCTCTTCGGACAGTAACTCCGACGGTAGCATGAGCATTACTATCACTTTTGAGCAAGATGTGGATCCAGATATCGCTCAAGTGCAGGTGCAAAATAAATTGCAACTGGCCACACCGCTGTTGCCACAAGAAGTACAGCAACAAGGCATTCGCGTTACAAAGTCTGCAAGAAACTTCTTGATGGTAGTGGGGATTATTTCTGAAGACGGCAGCATGAACAGGTATGACCTGGCTGACTACACCGTATCGAATATTCAAGACCCCATTTCACGTACGCAAGGTGTGGGTGACTTTCAGATTTTTGGTGCACAGTACGCCATGCGCATCTGGCTGGACCCTCTTAAACTGACTAACTTTGCCATGACACCTGGCGATGTCGCCAATGCGATTCGTGAGCAAAACGTGCAAGTATCGTCTGGGCAATTGGGTGGCCTACCCGCCTCACCTAACCAGCAACTGACCGCCACTATTATTGGTAAAACCCGTTTTGAAACACCTGAGCAGTTTGAAAACATTCTGCTAAAAGTGAATGAAGACGGTGCCCAAGTGCGCCTCAAAGATGTTGCGCGCGTTGAGTTGGGTGGTGAAAACTACAGTGTTAACGCTGAGTTTAATGGCAAATCTGCAACAGGTATTGGTATTAAACTGGCCACTGGCGCGAATGCCCTGGATACTGCCCGTGCCGTGCGGGCCACACTGGCTGAGTTAGAGCCGTTCTTTCCTAAAGGCATGAAAGTTGTTTACCCCTACGACACCACGCCAGTGATTTCAGCGTCGATTGAAGGCGTTGTACACACCTTGGCCGAAGCCATCGTGCTGGTGTTCTTGGTCATGTACTTGTTTATGCAAAACCTACGCGCCACCTTGATTCCGGCTCTGGCTGTGCCAGTCGTGATCTTGGGTACCTTTGGTATCTTGGCCGCCTTTGGTTACAGCATCAACACCTTGACCATGTTTGCTATGGTGCTCTCCATTGGTTTGCTGGTGGATGATGCCATTGTGGTCGTGGAAAACGTTGAGCGCGTGATGGAAGAGGAAGGGCTCTCGCCTTTAGAAGCCACGCGCAAATCCATGGGTCAAATCCAAGGTGCACTGGTCGGTATTGGTCTGGTGCTCTCTGCGGTATTTGTCCCTATGGCCTTCTTTGAAGGTTCAACCGGTGCGATTTATAAGCAGTTCTCGGTGACCATTGTCTCGGCCATGGTGCTCTCAGTTCTGGTCGCTTTAATCTTTACGCCAGCCCTGTGCGTTACTATGCTCAAGCCTATCCCCAAAGGTGGCAACTTAGAGAAGCGTGGCTTCTTTGGCTGGTTTAACCGCTCTTTCCAGAAAAGTGTGAATCAATACGAGAAAGGCGTCGCCGCGATGATTCGTCGCAAAACGCCCTACTTGATTATGTACGTGATCATTATCGCCATTATGGGCTGGATGTTTACTAAGATCCCCACCTCTTTCTTACCTGAAGAGGACCAAGGTGTGATCTTTGCACAGGTGCAAACACCCGCTGGCTCAACTGCTGAGCGTACCTATGACGTGATCAGTCAAATGCGTGATTATTTACTCACCGAGGAAGCTGACACTGTCAGTACTGTTTTTGCCATTACCGGCTTTAACTTTGCAGGCCGTGGTCAAAACTCTGGCATGGCCTTTATCGGTCTTAAGCCTTGGGAAGAGCGCACCCAAGAACATCAAAGCGTGTTCTCTTTAGCGCAGCGTGCGCAAATGAAGTTCTTCTCGTTCCGTGATGCCATGGTCTTTGCCTTTGCACCACCGGCAGTAATGGAATTAGGTAACGCCACCGGTTTTAATATGTTCTTACAAGACCGTGCTGGGGTTGGCCATGAAGTGCTGAACCAAGCCCGCGATCAGTTTGTCAAAATGGCCAACGAAGACCCGCGCTTAACTCAAGTGCGCGCCAACGGTTTACGTGATGAGCCACAGTACCAATTGATTATTGATGACGAAAAAGCCAGTTCTATGGGCTTATCTTTATCCGCAATCAACCAAACCTTATCGACAGCTTGGGGTAGTAGCTACGTCAATGACTTTATTGACCGCGGTCGCGTGAAAAAAGTCTTTATGCAAGCTGAAGCCAATGCACGGATGAACCCTGAAGACTTAGCTAAATGGTATGTGCGCAACAATAAAGGTGAAATGATTCCCTTTGATAGTTTTGCCCGCGGCGAATGGACCTATGGCTCACCTAAGCTGTCACGCTATAACGGCGTGCCAGCCATGGAAGTTTTGGGTAGCGCAGCACCGGGTTACAGTTCAGGTGACGCGATGGCTGCCGTAGAAGAAATCGCTAAGCAGTTACCTACAGGTGTGGGTATGGCATGGACGGGTTTATCCTATGAGGAACGCCTCTCCGGTGACCAAGCCCCTGCTCTGTATGCGCTGTCTTTACTGGTGGTGTTCTTATGCTTAGCAGCGATGTATGAAAGCTGGTCTGTGCCCTTCTCGGTGATGCTGGTGGTACCACTGGGTATTATTGGTGCGCTGCTGGCCACTTACGGCCGCGGCCTATCCAATGACGTCTATTTCCAAATTGGTTTATTGACCACCATTGGTTTGTCGGCACGTAACGCCATTTTGATTGTGGAGTTTGCGAAGTCCTTGCACGAAGGCGGCATGAGCTTAGCGGCGGCGGCAGTTGAAGCATGCCGTATTCGTTTACGTCCAATCATTATGACTTCACTGGCATTTATTCTGGGTGTGACGCCGCTGGCGATCTCAACCGGTGCGGGTGCAGGCAGTAAGCACGCCATCGGTACCGGCGTGATCGGTGGTATGGTATCGGCGATGGCATTGGCTATTTTCTTTGTGCCATTGTTTTACGTATTGGTCAGCTCGCTGTTTAAATCAGCCACTGACAAACAGGAGAAGGGCCAATGAAACATACCGCTCTAGCCGCTGCACTGGTGACTGCTTTAACCGGCTGCTCACTGGCGCCCAAGTATGAACAGCCTAGCGCTCCCGTTGCCGAGCAATGGGAGGCTGCGAGTGCACAAGAGACCTTAGCGGCATTGCCCAATTGGCGTGAGTTTTTCCAAGACCCAGTCTTGCAATCTCTCATCAGTACTGCTTTGGATAACAACCGTGATTTGCGTATTGCCGCCTTAAATGTGGATGCGTTCCGCGCGCAATACCGTATTCAGCGCAGTGCGTTATTCCCAGCGTTGGATGCCGGTGGCGGTGCAAACCGTCAGCGTATTCCAGGCAGCATGAATCCAACTGGCGGCTCAACCATCAATAGCCAATACTCAGCTAACTTAGGCACTACGGCGTGGGAGTTGGACTTTTTTGGGCGCTTAGGCAGCTTGCGCGATCAAGCACTGGAAACCTACTTTGCCAGCGCACAAGCGCAGCGCAGTACCCAGTTAAGCTTAATCTCCAGCGTGGCGACTGCTTGGCTCAGCCTGCAAGCCGACCAAGAAACACTCTCTTTAGTACGCGACACACTGGCAACCTATCAGGACAGCTTAAATTTGGTTGAGCGCCGCTATAATGCCGGCGTCGCTACTTCACTTGAGCTGCAACAAGCACTTACTGCGGTCAATGGAGCAAAGGTCAGCTTGGCGCAGTTTGAGCGTCAAAGCGTACAAAGCCGCAACGCTCTAAATCTACTACTCGGTGCCAAGCCCAGCGCTAACATTGCCAGTGCCGTACCTTTAAGCCACTTTAAGTTTGCTGACTTGCCGGTAGGCTTGCCAGCACACTTACTGCAACGTCGCCCTGACATCCTGCGTGCGGAACATGAGCTTAAAGCAGCCAACGCGAATATTGGTGCAGCACGCGCAGCCTTCTTCCCCAGCATCAGCCTCACCGCGAATGCGGGTAGCTTAAGCCCTGATTTATCGGGCTTATTTGATGGCGGTAGTGGTTCATGGTTGTTTATGCCAAGCATTAATATTCCGATTTTTAATGCCGGTCGTTTACGTGCGAACTTGGATTACAGCGAAATCCAGAAAGACATCCATGTCGCACGTTATGAGAAAACCATTCAAACCGCCTTCCAAGAAGTGGCTGATGGTTTAATCGAACGCACCACCTATCAACAGCAACTGGCTGCCAGTGATAAACTGGTAAAATCCAGTGTGGATTATTATTTGCTAGCTGATCGTCGCTACAGCGAAGGTATTGACGATCAACTGACTGTACTGGATGCACAGCGCTTACTCTTTGATGCTAAGCAAAAGCGCATCACCACACAGTTTGCGCAGCTGGTCAGTGAAATCA